>NZ_JFJX01000006.1:0-25438 GCF_000611875.2 Tatumella sp. UCD-D_suzukii | reverse complement strand
GCCATGATCAAACTCTTCAATTTAAGTTTGATTTGCTGAAACAAGTTCAGCGATGCTCAAGTGTAAAACACTCATAATGAATTTCATTATGTGTTCACTCTTAAGACTTGATATGTTTTACGTCCGGAGACGTTGATATCAATCCTGCGAGTGCCCACACAGATTGTCTGATAAATTGTTAAAGAGCGTTGCAACTCAACCGTTTAGGTTGTTGTTGCGAGGTGGCGTATATTACGCTTTTCACCTCAGGAGTCAACCACTATTTCGTGATTTTTTCTCCCGGACCGAATCGCTTCAGTCCCTGTCACGCCGCTGCGTATCGCGCTTTGCCGTGTCAGTGGGAGCGCATTATAGGGAGATAATTTTTTCTGACAAGGGTTTATTTCAAATAAATTTCTGAGTGTCGCTTTTTCCGCCAAAAGCGTTATTTATAGAGCGATTTGTCGGTTATTTGCACGAATTCGCGGGCAAACTCAGCCACCTGCTGCCAGTCCGTGTACTCATATTCCTTTGAAGTATCCGTTTCACCCCCGGTCATCTTCATGATCAGGCGGATCATTTGTTTATCTAACCAGCCATAACGCGGATAACGCAGTGCGCCCGCGGCCACCAGACAACGATCCGGCGTCCAGGGTGACTGCTCCAGGAACTTCCGCGTGTAGACATTGGTCTCCGGCGTGTTCTTATCGGCTTTGCGGGCAGTCAGGTTCACGGAAATAAAGCCACTGGCCCGCGACTGTAATAAAGGTAAGTGGTCGGCGATAAAGCGGTTCACTTCCGGCGCATAATGTCCGTAACGGATGGATGCCGCGATCAGCACCCGATCATACGCCTGCCAGTCACTTCCGGAAGCGGAATCAATATTGACCACATCACAGACCTTTTCCTCACCCGCTTCGTTCGCAATAAAATCCGCAATTTTTCGCGTCTGTCCGTCCCGGCTGGAAAACAATATCAGCATCTTCATTATTTCTTATCCTTTAATCATTCCCGCCAAAAGGTCGGGGTGAACAGTACTAATAGTGTAAAGACTTCCAGGCGACCAAATAGCATGGTCGAGATAAGGATCCATTTCGCCGTATCATTCATTGAAGCAAAATTATCGGCCACCACTCCCAGTCCCGGCCCCAGGTTATTCAGTGTTGCCGCCACGGCCGCAAAAGCAGAAAAATTATCAACGCCGGTCGCGATGATAGCCAGCATACTGACCAGGAAGACCAGGGCATACGCCGAGAAGAATCCCCAGACGGCTTCCAGAATTCGTTCCGGGAGCGCACGTTCTCCGAGCTTGATGGTATACACCGCATTCGGGTGTACCAGACGTTTAAGCTCCCTCGACCCCTGTTTGCAGAGTAACAAAATGCGGATAACTTTCAGCCCGCCCCCGGTCGACCCCGCACAGCCCCCGATAAACGCAGAGCAAAGTAACAGGATTGGCAGGAAGGAAGGCCAGTGCGAAATACTGTCTGTGGTAAAGCCCGCGGTCGTTGCCATAGAGACAACCTGGAAGAAAGCCTGATTGACCGTCTGCAATACGCTGCCGTAAGTGTGATGCAATAAAAGTATCAGTGTCGCAATGACCACCAGCGTTAACTGTACCCCGATAAAGACCCGGAATTCAGGATCCCGCCAGTACCCTTTCAGGCTCCGGCCACTCAGTAACGAGAAATGCAGCCCGTAGTTACAGCCCGAGATCAGCAGGAAAATAGCAATAATGCTGTTAATGGTTGAGCTGTGGTAATAACCGATACTGGCATCATGGGTCGAGAAGCCGCCAATGGCGATGGTCGAGAAGCTGTGACCGATGGCATCAAAAAGCGGCATACCGGCAAGCCACAGAGCCAGAGCGCAAGCAATCGTCAGCAAGACATAGATAAGCCAGAGCGTTTTCGCCGTTTCCGCGATCCTCGGGCGCATCTTATGATCTTTCAGAGGACCAGGCATTTCAGCACGATACAGCTGCATGCCACCGACGCCCAGGATGGGCAGGATAGCCACCGCCAGTACAATGATCCCCATCCCCCCGAGCCATTGCAGCATCTGACGATAAAAGAGTATTGCTTTCGGTAACGAGTCCAGACCTACCAGGGTCGTTGCACCGGTAGTGGTCAGTCCGGAAAACGATTCAAAGAAGGCATCGGTGACAGAAAGGTGGGGTTGCTCGGCAAAAATAAACGGCATCGCCCCGACACTGCCCAGAACGGTCCAGAACAGCACCACAATCAGGAAACCTTCGCGGGGCTTTAATTCACTTTTCTGTTTGCGGTTAGGCCACCAGAGCACAGAGCCTATCACCAATGCCAGAAGAAACGTCTGACTGAATGCTCTGCCTGCACCATCCCGATAAATCAGCGCAACCAGCCCCGGCACAATCATAGTGACGGAGAAAATAATAATTAATAAACCCACAATACGGGTGATGGCACGAAAATGCATTATGCCTGTCCTTAACTCAATAAAGGTGGTTATTCTGCCCGCTGAAGCGTCAGCGCACCGCGGCTGAAGTCCGAGAGATGTTGTTCAAATTCACTGATACTGCCATGCGGTAACGCCAGGCGTAATGCTACATCAGCCTGATACTCACTGTGCGTTATCTTACCGAGATAGCGCTCGACCATGCGTTCTATTTCTGTCAGTTGCCCGTAATCACAACGCAGAGTAAAAGGCTGCATCGGCACTTTCCTGCGCCGGGAAAGTGCCTGTAACCCCTGACGGACACCGCCGCCATAGGCTTTTACCAGCCCGCCGGTTCCCAGCATGATGCCGCCATAATAGCGAACCACCACACAGGTGACCTCACCGACCCCGCTACCCATCAGCTGGGCCAGCATGGGTTTTCCCGCGGTGCCGGAAGGCTCACCGTCATCAGAAAAACCCAGCTGCTGTGAGTCATCAGGTGCTCCTGCCACCCAGGCCCAGCAATGGTGCCGGGCATCGGGGTGCTTATCCCTCATCTGCTGTACGAAGGATCTTGCGGCTTCACTGCCTTCAGTATGAGCCAGATAAGTAATAAAGCGGCTTTTCTTTATGGTTTCTTCCGTGATGCAGACATCCGCTGCCGGAATATCATAAGCGTCCATCAGGCCAGATTCAGATCACGGGTCATATTCTCCACCCCTTCGCCGGTGATGATCACGTTATCTTCAATACGTATTCCGCCACAGGCTTTCAACTGGCCGATACGCTCCCAGTTGAAGTGTTTACTATAGCGGCCTTCCCGCCAGGGGGATAACAGCGATTCGATAAAGTAGATCCCCGGTTCAATGGTCAGCACCATACCGGCGCTCAGTGTACGGGTACAACGCAGCCATGGGTACTGTTCCGGCGGTGCCTGATGCGTGCCTTTATCATCCTGCATAAAGCCGGCCACATCATGTACCTGCAGCCCTAATGGATGACCGACGCCATGCGGCATAAAGACCTGAGTAATATTCTCACTGACCATCGCCTCTTCGCTCAGTCCGGTCACAATGTCGAACTCGCGGAGTATTGTGGCAATACGCTGATTCATCTGCACATGATAGCCGACATAACTTTCCCCGGCCTTCAGCGTACCAATCAATTCCTGTTCATGCTGATCCACTGCACTGACCAGCCCGGCAAACAGCGAGTTTTTATCCCATGCATAAGTGCGGGTAAGATCGGCGGCGTAACCGTGAAACTCTGCCCCGGCATCCAGCAGGAAGCTGCGTGGCTGCTGCGGTGCTTCTTTCTCCAGCCGGGTGTAATGCAGAATGGACGCATTCTCGTTCAATGCCACAATATTGCCGTAAGGCACATCAGTATCCCGCTGCCCTGTCGCCAGCAGATACGCGGCATTAATTTCAAATTCACTCTGTCCTGCGAAAAATGCCTCTTTCGCCGCACGGTGACCGGCGACAGCAATTTTCTGCGCTTCGCGCATGCACCAGAGCTCATAATCGGTTTTAAAGCTCCGGTGAAAATGCAGGTAGTCCAGTACCGGCTGCGGATTGATCTTTGATTCCGGGATCCCTAACTGCCCTGCACGCTCTGCTACCGGTCCGATATACGCCACGTTCTGCCTGTCTGCCGGTAACTGCTGCGCAATAGCGTGACTGTCCCTTAATGCAATGATGTCTATCTCATCGGTCCAGAAACTTTCCGGTAATGCATCGGTTTTATGCCAGTAATCGACCGGAGAATAAAACCATAGACGTGGTTTGTTCACCCCATCGACCCATAACCAGCAGTTTGGCGTCTGAGTGACCGGCACCCAGGCCTTAAAATGTGCATTAGTTTTAAAAGGATAGTGATGGTCATCAAGGAAGACACTCAGCAGCTCACCGGAATGGATTAATAACGCATCCAGGTGATTCGCGGCAAGTACCTGCTGAGCACGATGCTGTAATGTTGCCAGGTGTTTTTTATATAATTCGTTCAGTGAGTCCATCTCTACCCTCGTTGATATCAGCATTTTGGCGCATTTTACCACAGCTCACCCCGGGATGGCGTCCCTGCCTCCGCAGCATGCCCTCCGGTGAAGTTAACACCTTATCACCGCCTTCCGAATCTTCACTTTTCAGTGCCGCAGGAATGCGTATACCTTTGTCTGACCGATGCCCCCTTCAGAGGACCAAAAGATGCCAATACTGAACAGTGCTGAAGCTGAGGGAGGAGATGCTAATAAAAGAGAGTTTTCGGGGACGGATAAACCGGGTCAGTGCGCAGGTAGCGTTCAGGATATCGCAGAAGCCAGGGCGTGAAGGAGCATGATGGCAAACATCATGCTCCTGGTGTCACGTTAAACGTCAGATAAAGGCAAAGGCATCGCCGTAAATCTGGCTGCTGACCGCTTCCCGTTCAGCACAAAAACGTTCTCTGGCAACTTTGGCCATTTCAAAACGACCGGCAATATAAATATCGTAGGGTTTCAATGTCGCGTGATCCTGGATCACGGCAGGCAGTACAGTGCCGGTTCTGCCCTGCCACTCATCATCGGGTTGCTCCACCACAGGTACGACGGTCAGGTTCGGATGACGAACCGCCAGGGCATTCAGCTCTTCAAGGTCATACAGATGATGCGGCTCCCGCCCGCCCCAGTAAATGGCAATTTCACGATCCGGGTTTTCTGATAAGGCTGTCAGCAGGATGGAACGCGCATAAGAAAAACCGGTACCGCCTGCGATCAGGATCATCGGACGATCGCTGTCATCACGCAGCGCTGCATTACCGTGAGGCATGTCTACCTCGATGCTTCGCTGGTCACGGATTTTCTCCATGACGGCCATCGCATACAGGTTCAGCTCTGACGCACCGATATGCAGTTCAATAATATCTTTTTCCATCGGGGTCGATGCCAGTGAAAAAGGACGTTTATCATTCTCGTCCATCACCACCATCAGATACTGGCCGGCACGAAAGCTAAACTCCGTTTCCGGTACTAACCGGACCCGATAAACCGTGTCGGTAATGCTCTCTACGGAAATCACTTTACAGCTTAATGTTGTCATTCGTTCCCTCTGTCGGGTCATCGGATAAAAAACAATGGTCGTCGGTTAACGGGAAGACTGAGGGCCAAAGATAGCCAGCTCATCCCAGATTTCGTCAATCCGCGCCGTGATTTTGGGATCTTTAACGATAGGACGGCCCCATTCACGGTCTGTTTCACCTGGCCATTTATTCGTTGCATCCAGTCCCATTTTGGAACCCAATCCGGACACCGGGGATGCAAAATCCAGATAATCGATCGGCGTATTTTCAACAATAACGGTATCCCTGGCGGGATCCATACGTGTTGTAATCGCCCAGATGACATCATTCCAGTCACGTGCATTTACGTCATCATCGCAAACAATCACGAACTTGGTGTACATAAACTGGCGCAGGAACGACCAGACACCAAACATAACGCGTTTTGCATGTCCGGCATATTGTTTCTTCATAGTCACGACGGCCAGACGGTAAGAACACCCTTCCGGTGGCAAATAAAAATCGACAATTTCAGGAAACTGTTTAATTAATATCGGCACCAGGACTTCGTTCAGCGCGACACCCAGTGCTGCGGGTTCATCGGGCGGACGGCCGGTATAGGTTGAATGATAGATAGCATCACGACGACGGGTAATGTGCGTGATGGTAAATACCGGGAAGTCATCCACTTCATTATAATAACCGGTATGATCACCGTACGGGCCTTCCGGGGCCATATCACCGGGCTCAATGTAGCCTTCCAGGATAATTTCTGCGGTGGCGGGCACTTCAAGATCATTAGACAGGCATTTAACCACTTCGGTTTTGGTGCCACGTAGCAGGCCGGCAAAAGCATACTCAGAAAGACTGTCAGGCACCGGGGTAACTGCCCCCAGGATAGTCGCCGGGTCCGCACCGAGCGCGACAGAAACAGGGAACCGTTCGCCGGGATGTGCTTTACACCATTCCTGGAAATCCAGCGCACCACCACGGTGAGAAAGCCAGCGCATAATGACCCGGTTTTTACCAATCACCTGCATACGGTAAATTCCGAGATTCTGCCGCTCTTTATGAGGGCCACGGGTGACCGTCAGCCCCCAGGTGATCAGGGGAGCCGCATCTTCCGGCCAGCATGTCATGACCGGAATGGCAGATAAATCGACATCCTCTCCCTGCAAAACCACATCCTGGCAGGGTGCGTGACGCAGGCGCTTCGTCGGCATATTCAGCACTTGTTTGAACCGGGGCATCTGTTCGAACAGGTCGCGGAAGCCTTTCGGCGGTGACGGTTCTTTCAGGAAAGCAAGTAACTCTCCGACATCGCGCAGTGCACTGACTTCTTCCTGACCCATTCCCAACGCCACCCGTTTTGAGGAACCAAACAGATTGCAGAGCACAGGCATGTCGTACCCTTTCGGGTTTTCAAACAACAATGCCGGCCCTCCGGCCCGGAGTGTACGGTCAGCGATTTCCGTCATTTCTAAAAACGGATCAATAGGATAACTAATACGTTTTAATTCACCACGCTGCTCAAGTTGTCGCAGGAAGTCTCTTAAGTCCTGATATTTCATGAGGTTTTTACTTTATTGCCGGAGTTAATCTGGCCATTATAGGGTGGATTGTTTCAAGATGCCGGGATTTATTATGCGGTGCAGACTGTCTGTTGCGATAAACGCACTTTACGTCTGCGTCAGCAACGATATTGTGCCCTGCATTCTCCCCGGCGGGACGCGGAATATTCGTGTCCGGCAACAGGGTCTCCCGGGCACGGAATCAGAGGCTGTGAACTATGACACAGGAAAGAGTTTTGCTATCCTTTGCGGCTGTTAATAGGGAGCAGTTATGGAATCCTGGTATCTACTTTTTTGTAAACGTGGTCAGTTATTACGGGCACAGGAACATCTTGAACGTCAGGGTGTTTGCTGTCTGAGCCCGATGATTGCCGTGGAAAAGACACTCCGCGGAAAGGCCACCACGGTGAGTGAGCCACTTTTCCCTAATTACCTGTTTGTCCGGTTTGCCCCGGAAGTTATCCATACCACGACCATCAGTGCGACCCGTGGCGTCAGCCATTTTGTCCGCTTTGGTGCCCTCCCTGCCAGGGTACCGCAAGAGGTTATCGACAGTCTCGCGCAACAGGATTTCCACAGCAGCCTGACCCCTTCCCTGCCTCAGCAGGGAGATGAGGTAGAAATTACCGCCGGGACATTTGAAGGATTGCGGGCTATTTTTGCCGAGCCGGAAGGCGAGACCCGTTCTGTCTTACTGCTCAGCCTGCTGAATAAGCAGGTGAGCCGCAGTGTCGATAATCGCCAGTTCCGCAAAATCTGATCAGTTAAGGCCAAACAGTTGTCTGGCATTCCGGTCCACCTGGCTTGCCAGTTCTGTAGCATCCTCATTACGCCATGCCGCGACCTGACTGACAATATGTGGCAGAAAACAGGGTTCGTTACGCCGGGATGTCGGCCGGGGACGCATGTCTCTCGGCAGCAGATACGGAGCATCCGTTTCCAGCAGTAAACGCGATGCCGGAATCAACGGTAATAACGCTCTTAGTTCCACGCCCCGACGTTCATCACAGACCCAGCCGGTGATCCCGACCGATAATCCGGCATCCAGACATTCCCGTAGTTCCTGCTCGGTACCGGTAAAACAGTGGACCACCGCGGCAGGCAGTTTATCCAGCCAGGGACGAAGGATCGCGATAAAACGCTGATGTGCTTCACGGCAATGCAGAAACACCGGGAGCTGTAGCTCTGCGGCTAAGCTCAGTTGAGCTTCGAAAGCATATTCCTGCTGATTATGATCGGAAAGGTTACGATTGAAGTCGAGTCCGCATTCGCCGATAGCAACCACTTCCGACTGGCTTGCCAGCCTGCGTAGTGTGCCTGCGGTTTCCTGTGACCATTCACTGGCATGATGCGGATGAACACCAGCCGTTGACCAGCAATAACCGCTGTGTTGTCTGGCCAGAGACAGCGCCTGCTGACTCTCCAGTGCGTTGGTGCCGGTAATTAACATTCCGGTGACGCCGGATTCCCGTGCACGGGTGACTACCTGTTTCCGGTCTTTAGCAAATTGCGTGCTGGTGAGGTTAACCCCGATATCAAACATGTTATTTCCCAAAAGCTAAACCACCCTGGCCGGGTGGTTTTCGTGAACATTTCCCGTCATCGCGGGAACCTGAGTTCGGGATCTCAGGATTCTGTATCCTGATCGTTATCCTTATCCCAACGTCCTTTCCCTACATAGTAACGTGAGAAGAATACGCCGACTTCAAACAGGCAGTACATCGGAATAGCGAGCAAAGTTTGGGAAAAAACATCCGGCGGGGTTAAAAGCATACCGACAACGAATGCACCGACCAGCATATAGGGCCGCTTTTTACGCAAATCGTCCGGAGAAGTAATGCCGGTCCAGCACAATAAGACGATAGCGACGGGCACTTCAAAGGCGACACCAAAGGCCAGAAACAGGGCCATAACGAAATCCAGGTAGTTACTGATGTCAGTCGCTATCTGTACGCCATGGGGTACCGTTTTAGCAAAAAAGCCGAATGCCAGCGGGAATACAATAAAGTAAGCGAAAGCCACACCGATATAAAACAACAAGGTGCTGGAAAACAGCAATGGCATAATCAGTTTTCTTTCATGCCGGTATAGCGCAGGCGCTACAAATGCCCAAAGCTGGTACAGAATAACCGGTACGGCCAGAAAAACTGACACAATGATCGTCAGTTTTATCGGCGTGAAAAACGGTGAAGCAACATCGGTGGCTATCATACTCGCACCGACCGGCATCTGTTTGATGAGTGGCTCGGCCACTAACTGATAGATATCGTTAGAGAAATAGACCAGAACTAAAAATATCACCAGTATCGATGAAATACAGTAGATCAGGCGTTTACGTAGCTCAATCAGATGGCTTATCAGCGGCTGGGTATCTTGTACATCCATGGTTATCTTTCTTCACTTACCGGTGAGGCAGGGCTCTTACCGGACCCGGAGGCCGGAGGGAGACTGCCGGATGACTTCGTTTCCTGACCCGGCGTCGCCGGTGCATGGACCACAGCAGGATCAGGCTGTTGCGCAGGCGATGAGCTTTCTGCTGCCGGAGAAGAGACAGACTGCCCCTTCTGTAATTCGGTCGCAAAAGGTACCGTCTCAGAGACTGTCTCTTGCGGAGTCACCGCAGGTGAGGCTGCTGCTGCCGTCGCTTTGGCATTCGCCTCATTGTCAGCATGCTCTAAATCCGTCGCTTCGCGGTAAGTACGCTTCATGGAATCTGCCGTTTTGCGCAGTTCTTCCATGGATTCCTTCAGTTCAGGTGAAAGCGTTCCTTTTCCGGCTTCTTCGACTTTTTTAAGGCTATCCTGCAACTCCTGAAGCTTAAGTTCCTGAGCCAGTTCATTCTGTACATTTGCGGCCAGAGAACGCATCGCGCGGATCCAGCCGACAACGGTTTTCACTGCCACAGGCAGACGTTGAGGTCCGAGAACAATCAGACCTATCACGAAAACCAGTAAAAGTTCACTAAAGCCAATATCGAACACGGTTTATACCTGATCGTTGTGTTTCCGGGCTTCCTCTTTCTGAGAAGAAGTCTGCGGGTTATCAGAAATGGATTTTGCAGTGAAGTCCGCATCCTGTTCTTTTTTATCATCATCTTTCATCGCTTTTTTGAAGCCTTTGATGGAAGATCCTAAATCTGAGCCAAGATTACGTAACTTATTGGTTCCGAACAACAGCACCACAATCACTGCAACAACGAGTAAGTGCCCGATACTAATACCGCCCATGTTAACTCCTGCATTCCGTGACCCGCGACTGCGGATCTGATGAAAATAGTTCAGTCTTACGACATTAACCCGTTTAGAATGAAGCTGACAATCAGTTTGTTTTTCGCCAGCCGACAATCCATGTTAACACACCTGCAACAATCAGAAACCCTGAAGTAACCTCCCATTGCGGACGACCGATAGCCAGAGCGGTACCGCAGATCAGAAAGACGGTCCCCATACCCAACAGATATCTGGCCTGACCATGACGTGTACGTTGCTCTTTCATGTCAGAAACCAGTTTATCGACACTGTGTTTCAGTAATTTATGATGACGCATTCCGTCATAAAAAAGTTCCGGGAGTTCAGGCAGCTTCTCCGCCCAGGAGGGTGCTTTCGACTTCACTGCCCGCCAGATGGCCGGTAAGCCTATCTGATCCTTAATCCATTCTTCCAGGAAAGGCTTCGCGGTTTTCCATAAGTCCAGTTGCGGGTATAGCTGACGACCGATGCCTTCAACGTATAGCAGGGTTTTCTGCAACAATACCAGCTGAGGCTGCACTTCCATATTAAAACGCCGCGCGGTATTAAACAGATTCAGTAATACATGCCCGAAAGAAATCTCGGCTAACGGCTTTTCAAAAATAGGCTCACACACCGTACGGATGGAAAACTCAAACTCTTCAACATTCGTGTCCGGCGGTACCCAGCCGGAATCCACGTGCAGTTCGGCCACACGGCGGTAATCACGATTGAAAAAGGCGATAAAGTTTTCCGCCAGATACCGTTTGTCGTCTTTGTTCAGTGACCCGACAATACCGCAATCGATAGCGATATATTGCGGGTCCTCAGGATGTTCATAGCTGACAAAGATATTCCCCGGGTGCATATCTGCATGAAAGAAACTGTCCCGGAATACCTGGGTAAAGAAGACCTGAACACCGCGCTCTGCAAGCAATTGCATATTCACGCCATGCGCCCGCAGGGTGTCAGTATCCGAGATAGGGATCCCGTAAATCCGCTCCATGACCAGCATCGTCTCGCTGCAATAGTCTGAATAGATTAACGGCACATATAACATGTTATTGTTTTCGAAATTACGGCGCAGCTGAATCGCATTGGCCGCTTCACGCAACAGGTTCAGTTCATCAATCAGGGTTTTTTCATAATCCCTGACCACTTCTACCGGACGCAAACGTCTGCCATCGGGGAGTAAGCGCGGCAACCAGTGTGCCAGACGATAAATCAGACGCATATCGGCTTTAATGACCGGCAGAATATCCGGCCGGATCACCTTAATCACCACGTCCTGGCCATTTTCTTTCAGTTTAGCCGTATGTACCTGGGCGATAGAAGCAGATGCCAGTGGCTTAATGTCAAAATCATCGAACCATTGCTCAACCGGCCCGCCGAGCGATTTTTCGATTTGAGCTTTCGCCAGCGCACCATCAAAAGGCGGGACTTTATCCTGCAGGGCCGCCAGCTGATCCGCGATCTCCGGCGGAAAAAGATCCCGGCGGGTCGACAGCATCTGCCCGAGCTTAATCCAGACCGGTCCGAGCTGTTCCAGCGCCAGGCGTAAGCGAACCCCCAGCAGTTCATCAGAATGACGATTCGGGATCCAGAAAACACAGCGGCGCCAGAAACGTAGCAGTAGTGTCAGGCGTGTCTTCGGGATAAGTTCATCCAGGCCATAGGACAAAAAGACACGAATAATGAAATAGAGTCGCCGAATCTCTCCAACCGTCATTTCTTCTCCCGTTGAGCCAGCCGTGCTTCCAGTATGGCCAGCCTTTTGTCCAGAGCCTGAGTTTCTTCACAAAACCAGGCGACTTCAAGGGCACCCGGCGCAGCCTGCCACTCCTGAGTCAGTAATTCCCCCAGTTGCTGCTGTTTGCCGGTGATCTCTCTGCGCAGGAAAGCAAAAACACGCTGACCTGCGCGGCTGATCCCCTGAGCGGCAACATCGCCGACCCAGGGAGCAAGGTATTCCGCGGGATCCAGTTCCGCCATATCGAGCAAGGCTGAAAACTGCTGAATAACCTGCAGATCGCCCTGCACATCCAACCGTTCCTGCTTGATCAGGGCCGTCAGGTTCTGACGATCCCGCAACTCCGGTAATACTGAGAACGCCAGAGAGACCGTACAGTCACTTTCATCCTGCCAGTCGGTCAGCACATCCAGCTGGTGTTCGCTGAATACCAGCACCAGTGGCTTCGGCAATTCACTGAACTTCAGCGCCAGCACCTTACCTTTCAGGCGCTGACGTGCCGCTTTCATGCCCCGATCCTGGTAAAGGAGTCGGTTCAGTGCGCTTTCAGCGCTTGCCGCCAGTAACAGCATGGGGTTCATTGCCATCGACATCAGAACTTATATCCGCGATGAAGGGCAACGATACCTCCGGTCATATTGTAATAAGAGGTATTTTCGAACCCGACATCATTCATCATGCCTTTCAGCGTCTCCTGATCCGGGTGCATACGAATGGATTCTGCAAGATAGCGATAGCTGTCTGCATCGCCGGCAACCATCTGACCAATACGCGGTAACAGGTGGAAGGAATAAGCATCATAGGCTTTGCTTAATGGCTCCAGCAGCGGTTTGGAAAATTCAAGGATCAGCAGGCGACCGCCCGGCTTCAGTACACGAAACATGGAGGCCAGTGCTTTCTCTTTTTCGGTCACATTACGCAGGCCAAAAGAGATAGTGATGCAGTCGAAATAGTTATCAGGGAAAGGCAGGGCTTCTGCATTCGCTTGCACATAGCTGACATTGCCGGAAACGCCTTTATTACGCAGTTTCTCACGGCCCATTTTCAGCATGGAGCTGTTAATATCTGCCAGCACGACCTGGCCGGTTTCACCCACCAGACGGGAAAATTTTGCAGTCAGATCACCGGTGCCCCCGGCCAGGTCCAGCACCCGCTGACCGCGACGTACACCACTGCAATCAATGGTAAAACGCTTCCAGATACGATGGATGCCCATCGACATCAAATCGTTCATCAGGTCATATTTTGCTGCCACGGAATGGAACACGTCAGCAACTTTTTCAGCCTTTTCATTTTTAGCTACGGTCTGAAAACCAAAATGTGTTGTTTCCTGAGATTCATCTGCCATCGGTATTACCTGTTCTGTGATCAATACTGTCTGAAGTGTATCAGAGTCCCGAAGGCCCGGCATCTTGCTGCGCCACTATTCAGAAACTCCCCGGGGATTTTCCTCATTGTCCCACGTATTCTGCGGGCCGACCAGTGAGGTTTCGCTATCACCGTCGGTTTCCTGTGCTCCGGCCTCGAAAGACAGCGCCTTTTCGGTCACTTTCGGGTTGATCGGCCGGCGTATCTCTACGCCCAGATGTCGAAACGCTTCCGTCCGGGCCACCAGATTCCCCCGCCCTTCCGAGAGCTTCTTCATCGATTGCTGATAACTGTCCCGGGCTTTATCAAGATGCGTCCCCAGACTTTGCATATCATCCACGAATAATCGCATTTTATCGTACAACCGCCCCGCTTTTTCAGCGATATGCTGGGCATTCTGGCTCTGGTGTTCATAACGCCAGAGATTACTGATCGTGCGCAGTGCCACCAGCAATGTGGTCGGGCTCACCAGCATAATATTTTGCTGCAGGGCTTCGCTGATAAGTTCAGGCTGCCGGTCAATCGCCAGCAGGAAGGCCGGTTCGACCGGAATAAACATCAGCACGTAATCCAGTGAACGCACTCCAGGCAATTGCTGATAGTCCTTACGGCTGAGCAACCGGATATGTTGCCGTACCGTCGTCAGATGTTCCTGCAGGGCCTGCTCACGCACCGCATCATCCTCAGCGTTGAAGTAACGCTCATAGGCCACCAGCGTCATTTTGGCATCGATCACGACATCTTTTTTCTGCGGGAGATGCACAATCACATCCGGCTGATAACGTCCGTCACTGCGCTGAATGCTGACCTGGGTTTCGTATTCATGTCCTTCCCGCAACCCGGAGGCCTCCAGTACACGACCGAGGACCACTTCCCCCCAGTTACCCTGAATTTTGTTATCCCCTTTCAGGGCACGAGTCAGGTTAACGGCTTCTTTCGCCATTTCGCTATTGAGTTTTTGTAACTGACGGATTTCATGTGTAAGCGTATGCCGCTCACGGGCTTCATGGCTGAAGCTCTCATTAATCTGACGGCGAAAACCATCAAGTTGTTCGCGCAACGGGGTCAGTAATCCGTGCAGGCTCTGGCGGTTTTGTTCATCAAACCGGCGACCACTGTTTTCGAAAATACGTCCTGCCAGGTTTTCAAACTGTGCGGCCAGCCGCTGTTCACTGTTGAGCAGTAACCGCTGTTTTTCCTCTGCCGCCAGCCGGGTGTCTTCTAACCGGGTCGTGGCTTCACGAAGCTCAGCTTCCTGTACGCGATTAATTTCTGACTGATGACGTACTTCAAGGGTCAGTTGCTCACTCTGTTCCCGCCAGTAAGCCAGCTGGTTCAGTTGCTCCTGCCGGGCACTCAATGTGCTATAGACCTGCCGTAGCTCCTGGTCTTTTGCCTGCAGACGTTGCTGCTCTGTTGCCAGGTCCTGATACAATTGAGCCATCGCTTCCTGCCGCACACGTAGTTCTGCGTCACTGGCGGCCAGCTGGTGACCTGTTCGTAATACCGCGATTAGCCAGCCCAGACCTAAGCCTCCGGCCAGCAACGCTATTGAAATGATAAGCTGCGTATCCACCCGCGTCCCCGTTTTTCTGATCCACAAAGAAAAGGTAGAGTGGCACTGTATAGATGTCCAGATATTTCTGATGTGCGGCCAGGCAGTCTGCCGGAGCATTCTCCGGCAGAGCCTGTGAAGGGAAGGTCAGAGTAAGGCTTTAGCGGCACTGACGACAATGCTGACGGCTTTGCTCTCTGTCTGTTTCATGGTGGCGCTGTCCGGGATCTCTTTCTGCGTCCGGTTGACGATAACCCCGGCGACCATACCGGCACGCAGGCCCTGACTGGCACACATCGTCAGCAGAGTGGCGGATTCCATTTCATAATTCAGCACCCCCATCGACTGCCACTCCTCCATCGAACCCCGGAAAGCCTTTACGACTCTGCCGGAGTAAGTGTCGTAACGCTCCTGACCCGGATAGAAAGTATCGGAAGACGCAGTCACCCCGATATGAGTAGTCGCACCGGACTCCCGGGCCGCATTGACCAGGGCCGTCGTACACGCGAAATCCGCCACTGCCGGATATTCCAGCGGGGCAAAGTGGAGACTGGCACCATCCAGTCGTACCGAGGCCGTGGTCACCAGGACATCACCGACGTTAATCCCCGGCTGGATAGCGCCGGTGGTACCGACGCGAAGAAAGGTGCGGACCCCCAACTGAGCCAGTTCTTCTACCGCAATAGACGTAGAAGGCCCGCCGATCCCCGTGGAACAGACCACCACCGGTTTACCGTCAATAAAGGCCAGCCAGCTGGTGAATTCACGGTGGGACGCCAGCTGACGGGGTTCGTCCATCAGCTCAGCAATTTTTCTGACGCGCTCAGGATCGCCGGGCACAATCGCTAATGTGGATCCCTGAAGATCGGCCTTCGTCAGCCCCAGATGGAAAACATCGGATTGCGACATATTAACCTCAATAAGCTACAGTGAATTATGCTGAATATTGTACGTCAGAGACGAGAAATTTTCGTGACAGAAATCAACCGGGACAAAAAACTGGTTTTCTCTGTCGCCGCCGGAGCCATGTTAGCTCCGGCTGACGAGGGGAGTTAAGGCGTGTTTGTGAAAAACGTCTTTTTTAATTGCGGTGCAGTTTCTGTCGATGCCGTCACCGTTTTTGCGAGATCCTGACATTGCTGACGTCGCCATACACCGGTTTTCACACGCTGAGTGCTGCTGTCAAAGATCACTTTGTATTGGCAAATAATACGGTTTTCGGAGTCCGGCAGCTGCAGGTTAATATCATATTCCCACTGTGTCCCGTTATTGTCCTGATAGACAGGTTCACCTAATAAATCCGTGACTTGCTGCCGGGTCATCTCAGGCCGGATAGCATTGACTGCTGATAATGACTGATGAGTCCCCTGGCGAACAAACTTTTCATCCAGCCGGGTGGGACGTTTACTGACATCATGATAACTATAGTGATCCGGGTTAGAACGGTTATCTGCAGGGTTATCATGCCAGAGATTTGCACATCCGCTTAACAGTAGTCCGAATGAGAAGCACAGAGCTCCTGCGGGTAATCGCATAACGTTTTTCATTATTATCTTCCTGGTATCGTCAGATTAGCGCTCGTGCAGAGCTTCATTCACTTTATTCAGCGGTTTTGTCAGGTAGTCCCATATGGTTCTGCTGCCCGTCTTAATATCCGTTGACGTCACCATACCGGGAACAATCGGGAAATGTTTCCCTCTTGCATTCACCAAAGAGTCGGAGTCCGTGAGTACAAACACCCGATAATAGATATTTTCCGGCTTCACTTCGTCACGGATGGTGTCCGGAGAAATTGTCACCACTTTTCCTTTTAACCCGCCATAAATGGAGTAGTCATAGGCCGTGACTTTAACTTTCGCTTCCAGACCCGGGCGAATAAACGCAATATCTCTGGGGGAAATTCTGGCTTCCACCAGTAATTGGTCATCGAGAGGAACCATACTCATCAAAGTGCCATTCGGTGGGATAACGCCTCCGATCGTAGTGACATCCAGGGATTTAATAATCCCTCGCACCGGGGCTCGTAGTGTCAGTTTATTCAGACTGGCCTGACGCCCGGCCACGACCGGCTGAAGAGCTTTGATTTCAGCATCCGCTTTCGAGAGCTCTTCCTGTGTTTTTACCTGATATCCGGTCTGAGCATCGGAGATCCTGAGCTGTAAATCAGCACGGTCACGTTCTTCTTTCAGTAAATCCACCTGGCTGGCGGCTCCGCTACTTAATAAAGAACGTGTAATATTGATTTGTTTAGTCAGATAACTCAGCGAGCTATTCAGTGACGAGAGAGTATCCGCCAGATTCTTTCGTCTGGCATTAAACAGCGCAGTTTCGGACTGAATCAATTGCGGATAATCATTCAACTCTGCCGGGAAGACCGGATGGTCTGCCCCGGAGGCTTCGGCTCGCAAACGAGCACCTGCTGCCAATACGGCCCGATAGCGGGCCGCCGATTCATCAAGGGAAGACTCACCTTGTGTAGGATCTAATTGCGCAAGAATACTTCCCTTATCAACGATTTCACCTTCATGAACATACAGGTCAGTTAATACACCGCCATCGCGGGATTGAATTTTCTGATCCCTGAGCGTCGGGATCACCTGGCCCGGTCCATTGGAGACCTCATCGACTTTACAAAACCAGGCCCATATAAAAAACAGAACCAGGAATAACGTAATAGTGATCACCATGCGGACTGATGACGTCGCAGAGACTTCGGAAAAAGCATCATCCGATGTCTCTTCGGCTGCGGAGCGAAAGCGGAAGAATTTCATTTTCTCTCCCCTGCAGAAGGCGTGGGTGTACCACTGAGCCGGCTAAGAACTTCATCTCTCGGTCCATCCAGCACTATCTTTCCGTTGTCGATCACAAGAATTCTATCCACTATCTGCAATACGGCCGGACGATGAGTGGCAATAACCAACGTACAACTTCCGGACATCGCTTTTAACTGCTGCATGACTCTCTTTTCAGCGATTTCATCCAGCGAGGCCGTCGGTTCATCCAGTAACAGCGTTGAGGGGTTACGCAGTAATAAACGGGCCAATAACAATGATTGCCTCTGACCTCCGGATAATCCCCCGCCGCCTTCTGCCACCACATGATCCCAGCCATCCTGCAAATGGGAAATAAACTCCCACGCACCGGCGGCTTTTAACGCAGCAATAAGTTCAGCATCGGTTCCCTGAGGGTAGCCTAGTAAAAGGTTTTCACGGATCGTGCCATAAAATAATCTGGCATTTTGGGTCAGAAAGCTGACATCACGACGGACATCTGCCGGGTCGAGATGTGACAAAGTCACCCCATCCAGAATCACTTTTCCTGAAAAAGGTTCAATTAACCCTGCCAGGACCTGCAGTAAGGTGGATTTCCCGGCACCATTTCGTCCCAGAAGGGCAATTCGCTCACCCTGTCTGATATCCAGCCTGGCGACATTCAATACCGGGTTTTCAGGATGATAACCAAAGATAGCGTCCCGGATTTCGTAGTTGCCACTCAGAGAAGGACGGCTGACCCTGGTCGAATTTTCAGGGTTATCTATCGGCATTTTCATCAGTTTATCCAATGCAGTACCGGCCATTTTCGCCTGCTGCCAGCGATTCAGCAGCTGGGCAATTCCGGATAACGGCGCTAACATTCTGCTGGATAATATAGAGCCGGCCACCAGCACACCGGTCGTCATCTGACCGGCAATGACATGGGGAGCACCTAAGAACACCACAACGGCAAACGTACTGCCCTGCACTGTCTGGATCCAGTTATTTAATTTGCTGAGTAAGTCTCTGAGTTTTAGCCCGGCATCGGCATTCACCGTATTGTAATAATTCCATTTATTCAGAAAGCGCGGCTCAGCCTGAAGAATTTTAATATCTTCCATACCTTGTACCGTTTCTACCAGCATGGCATTCCGCAAGGAAGACTCTCTCATGCCGGCACGTACCAGTTCCCGAAGTTTGGGTTGCAATAAGATACCAGGCAACAGCAGCGCAACAAAGGCTAATAAAGGAACCACCACCAGCCAGCCGGCAATAGACCAGAACACCAGAGAGAAGAGTATAAAGAACGGGAGGTCGGCTACCGCGGCAATGGTTGTCGACGTCATCATGTCTCTGACGGATTCAAGCTCTTTTAATTGGGAGATAAATGCGCCGGTTGACTGGGGACGGGCACTGCTTCGAATACGAAGGGCATGGTCAAAAACCCGGTCTGAGATCCTGAGATCCGCTTTCTTCCCTAATAGATCCGTGATCCTTGTCCTGGCGCTTCGCATGACCCACGCAAAAATTATCGATAACAATACCCCACCAAATAAGACATACAGCGTAGGCTCTGATTGCGCAGGGATCACCCTATCGTAGACCTGCATTGAGAAGAGTACGCCTCCCAACGCCATCACGTTGGTAATAATCGATGCCAGGAAAATGTAACCGTAGGATTTTCGATCCGAAAAAACAATATCTCTGATCCAGTGTTTTTTTACCGGTTCCAGATAACTGTCGATCCGTGCATCGGCAGGGATATCCATTGGCCGCAGGACAGCCATTCGCCGGACGGATGCCTGTAAGGTGTTCATTGCAACAAGCGTTTCCGTCCCCTGATCACCACTGAATATCAGTGTCATCTGGTCTGCTTGTACGCCTGTAATAACCGCGACCTGTCCATCCGTCAATTCCAGAGCGACAGGTAAGCGCCAGCTATTAATCACGGTAAGATCAGGCTCAATGAACCTCATCTTTAAGCCGCTATGCTGCGCAAGTTTCCTGAGTTCTTTTTCATCACACTGGCCTGTGATCCAGCGAGCCTTCACTCTCAGGTTTTCAGGAGAAACACTCAACTGAAAATGAATCGAAACATACTCCAGCGCATCGACCCATCCGCCAACCTGTTGCGACAAATGTTTTTCAGAAGGCTCGTCCGTATATTCTGGCTCTGATTTACTATTCATACTTTTACTCATTTTGAGCGTATTCAATTACATACATCAAACGACATTATTGAATGTCTCTGAACTGCGAAAAGGGGTCGTAAACATACCCCGGCGATGACACCAGGGTTTCTGCTAAAAATTAAACCGTATTGTTATTGGAGGACAATTCGTCTTCTTTAGCCAGCAATGCAGACGAGGTTTCACTGGTCGTATGCAGGCTGTCCGTTGCCGACGACGACGACGCTGTCGTGGAAGATGCTGACGACCCCGTTGATGACGTGGTTGTCGAACTGGTACTTAACAGAGACTGCAATGTCGGTAACGTCTCTGTCGTAGACGCAGACGATGTGTCCGACGCCGACGCCAGGTCACTGACGTTTTCCAGAGAATAGGTACTCAGCAAAGAACTCGTCGTGGTCGTCTGCGTATCCGCGCTGTATCCCGGCAGGTCCCCCGACGATGCAGAACCCGTCACATTGATATCAACGGATTCAGTATTGCTGTCTAACTGTCCATCGTTGACCGTCACCGTTAATTGCCGGGTGCCTGAATCCCCCGTGGTACCAAAGCGCAGGCCCTCCAGTAACGAATTCCAGTCACTGCTGCTTAATGAACCGCTGGTTCCGGCCTTCAGCGTCAGCGTCAGCGTACCCTCGCCGTCAGATGTCAGCGAGTAAGAGGCTTTGCCTGCCGTGTGAGTAGAGGCATCCATCCCATTAATCCACAGCTGATCACCACTTTTTCCGGACAGTGTTATCGTGGCGGACTGAATATCGTTATCTCCGTCACTGTCGCTGACACTGATATTAGGCAATACCGCCAGTTGTGAACTAGTGCTATCCGTACCTGAAGACGTGGAAGGATCATAAGTCAGGGTATGGCTATCACTGTCAGAAGTCGTTTCGGTCACCTGAGAAACGCTGATCCCCGAAATCTGGAAGTCATCCGCCGGGCTGCCGGGGGCATTCCAGTTGAGTACCAGATGGTCACTCACCCCGGTCTGCATTCCTTTCACCAGAATATGGGAAAGATCACTGTCAGTGATCGTTTGATCTTTCTGATACAAACGCCAGGTTTCAAACGGAATCGGCGTCGAGCCATCCAGCCAGGTTTTTCCGCCATCCAGCGAAACCTCTATCCCCTTGGATAGCGTGATATAGGCATATTTCTGAGCATCCGCATACTCCGCACCGGGGGTCGTCCCTGTGGTGGATTGGCCCGGTGTTGTTATGGATAATAAGGTCTGAGTGCCATAAGAAAATGAAAGCACGGCAGAACTACCATCATCCGTGCCTGACCAGCCGTTATTCCAGCCAACGGTCAGATCCAGCACATCATTGGTATTAAATGTCGTCGCTGCATTCATGGTACCGGTATATGATCCGCCATCCGCGCTGAGATTCACCAGATGATGAGTACTGTCATAGCTCGGCCACACACCTTTCCAGCCGCCACTTGTCCAGTTATTTTGCCAGGACGATGAATTAAAGCCACTGATATCAGTCCCGGCAGTATAGGTCACTTCTGTGGACTGAGTCATTTCAATAACCGGCGCATGGTCAAAAATCACCGAGGCTTCTGCCGTTGCCTGGCCATCCGATATAGTATAAGTTGCGGCAGGTATCGCTCCGACGTAACCACTCGCCGGCGTAAAGGTATACGCACCGTCGCTGCCAATCGTCAGGGTACCTACCCCGCTGAGAGTTGCGGTCTCTCCCGCGTTCAGTGTCTGCCCGTCCACAGAGAACTGCGTCACACTCAGCGTATCACCATCTTTATCCGTATCATTGCTCAGCACATTACCGCTGACCGGTGAGTCCTTATCTACCGTGGCATAATCATTAACCGCCACCGGGGGCGTATTAATAGCCGTAAAGCTTAATACCGCCGAGGCTGTCGCCTGGCCGTCGGTGATGGTATAGGTGGCTGACGGCACCGGACCGGTATAGCCGGTGACCGGCGTAAAGGTGTACGCACCGTCGCTGCCAATGGTCAGGGTACCCACACCGCTGAGGGTTGCGGTCTCGCCTGCTGTCAGTGTCTGCCCGTCCACAGTGAACTGCGTCACACTTAGCGTATCACCATCTTTATCGGTGTCATTCGTCAGCACATTACCACTGACCGCCGTATTTTCTTTCGCGGTTGCAGTGTCATTATTGGCCACCGGCGGGGTATTGATAGCACTGAAGCTCAGGGTCGCGGACGCTGTCGCCTGCCCGTCGGTGATCGTATAGTTGGCGGACGGCACCGCCCCGGTGTATCCGGTGACCGGGGTAAAGGTATAGGTACCATCACTGCCGATAGTCAGTGTCCCTACACCGTTAATGGTTGCGGTCTGCCCCGCGGTCAGCGTCTGCCCGTCCACAGTGAACTGCGTCACGGTCAGGGTGTCGCCATCCTTATCCGTGTCATTCGTCAGCACATTACCGCTGACCGCCGTGTTTTCTTTTGCCACGGCAGTATCGTCATTGGCAACAGGCGGTGTATTGGTATGTGTTGCAGTAATATCCTGAATATTCAGATGTGCAGATGCCGTTGTCTGACCATCGGTCACGGTGTAAGTGGCAGACGGTACCGCCCCGGTATATCCCTTCTCCGGGGTAAAGGTAAAGGCACCATCGCTGCCGATCGTCAGGGTCCCAATACCGTCCAGTGTCGCCGTGTCTCCGGCTTTCAGAGTCTGACCATCGATAGTGAATTGAGTCACCGTCAGTGTATCGCCATCTTTGTCAGAATCATTGCTGAGCACATTACCCGTCGCCGGCGTATTCTCCTGCACAGCGATAGTATCATCCTGAGCCACCGGCGGGGTGTTGACGATATTGCTGAAACTCAGGGTCGCGGACGCGGTCGCCTGCCCGTCGGTGATCGTATAGTTGGCGGACGGCACTGCACCGGTGTAGCCGGTCACCGGCGTAAAGCTGTAATCACCGTTACTGCCAATCGTCAGGGTGCCTACGCCGCTGATCGTTGCGGTTTCCCCGGCGTTCAGCGTCTGGTTGTTCACCGTAAATGTTGTGACGCTTAACGTATCGTGATCTTTATCACTGTCGTTGGTCAGTACATTCCCCGTCGTTGTACTATTTTTTGCAGTGGTCGCCGTATCATTCTCCGCGACCGGCGGGGTATTGATAGCGCTGAAGCTCAGCGTCGCCGAGGATGTCGCCTGCCCGTCGGTAATGGTATAGGTCGCGGATGGCACGGCACCGGTATAACCGGTCACCGGGGTAAAGGTGTACTTACCGTCACTGCCGATGGTCAGAGTGCCCACACCGCTGAGAGTCGCAGTTTCACCGGCTTTTACTGTCTGACCATCCACGGTAAACTGCGTTACCGTCAGGGTATCGCCGTCCTTATCCGTATCGTTACTCAGCACATTACCGCTCACCGCCGTGTTCTCTTTCGCTACGGCAGTATCATTATTCGCCACCGGCGGGGTGTTGATCGCGCTGAAACTCAGCGTTGCCGAGGCCGTTGCCTGACCGTCGGTGATGGTATAGTTCGCGGACGGTACCGGACCGGTATAACCGGTGACCGGGGTGAACGTGTAATCACCGTTACTGGCGATGGTCAGGGTGCCCACACCACTGAGGGTCGCAGTCTGCCCCGCAGTCAGCGTCTGTCCTGCGACAGTATACTGCGTCACAGTCAGGCTATCGCCATCCTGGTCGGTATCATTGCTGAGTACATTACCACTGACCGGGGTATTTTCAACTGTTGTGGCGTGGTCATTCGTCGCTATCGGCGCAGTGTTCTTAATGTCACTGAAATAGACAGTCGCCTGCGAAGTTAACTGACCGTCTGAGACCGTATAAGTAGCTGCAGGTACCGGACCCACATAGCCTTTCACTGGCGTGAAGACATATTGACCACCGGCATTGAAGGTCAGCGTACCTACGCCGCTGATCGTCGCGGTCTCACCAGCCTTAAACGTCTGATGGTTAACTGTAAAGTCAGTTATCGTTAACGCATCACCATCTTTATCACTATCATTACCCAGCGCATTCCCGCTCAGAGTGGTATTTTTTTGTACTGTCGCATGATCATCAACAGCATCAGGCGCATTATCAATGATGTCCGTGAAGCTTAACGTGGCCGAGGCAGTGCCTTGTCCATTGGTGATCGTATAGGTCGCGGTCGGTACCGGCCCTGCATACCCGATTTCCGGGCTAAACGTATAAGCACCGTCAGCATTGATCGTGAGCACGCCCACACCACTGATGGTCGCGCTCTCGCCGGCGGTCAGGGTCTGATTGTTCACAGTGAACTGTGTTACTGTCAGGCTGTCACCGTTTTTATCCGTGTCATTCGTCAGCACATTGCCGGTCACTAGACTATTTTTTTCAGGGTGAGCAACATCATCAGCAGCCACTGGCGGAGTCCTGGTGGTACTGAAGCTCAGGGTTGCAGATGCCGTTGCCTGACCATCGGTGATGGTATAAGTCGCCGTCGGGACGGCTCCTGTATAGCCCGCCAGCGGCGTAAACGTATAGGCACCATCACTACCGATTTTCAGGCTACCCACGCCGCTGATGGTCGCGGTTTCACCGGCTTTCACCGTCTGACCGTCCACGGTGAACTGCGTTACCGTCAGAGTATCGCCGTCTTTATCCGTATCATTGCTCAGTACATTACCGCTGACCGGCGTATCGCCGTTTGTCACTGCATGGTCAGCTATCGCCACCGGCGGCGTATTGATCGCGCTGAAGTGCAGCGTCGCCGAGGATGCTGCCTGCCCGTCAGTAATAGTATAGCTCGCGGACGGTACCGGCCCGGTATAGCCGGTCACCGGGGTAAAGGTGTACTTACCGTCACTGCCGATGGTCAGGGTGCCCACACCACTGATGGTCGCAGTTTCGCCGGCTTTCACCGTCTGGCCGGCTACCGTAAATCCGGTCACCGTCAGAGTATCACCGTCCTTATCCGAATCATTATCCAGTACATTCCCGCTGACTGCCGTATCCGCTTTCGTCACCGCATAATCATCTTCTGCCACCGGCGAGGTATTTGACCCCGTCGTAATATTGGTGAAGTGCAGAACCGCTGTTGCCGTCGCCTGGCCGTCGGTAATGGTATAGCGGGCAGACGGCACCGGGCCGGTATAGCCGGTCACCGGGGTAAAGGTGTACTTACCGTCACTGCCGATGGTCAGAGTCCCCACACCGCTGATCATCGCGGTTTCACCAGCGTTCACCGTCTGATTATCGACAGTAAACTGCGTCACTGTCAGGGAGTCGCTGTCCTTATCCGTGTCATTGGTCAGCACATTGCCACTTACCGGGGTATTTTTCTCCGGGTAGGCAATATCATCAGTAGCCACCGGCGGGGTATTGATCGTGCTGAAGCTCAGCGTCGCGGTGGACGTGGCCTGCCCGTCCGTTACCGTGTAGGTCGCAGACGGGACCTTGCCGGTATAACCGTTCACCGGCGTGAAGGTGTATTTACCGTCACTGCCGATGGTCAGGGTACCCACGCCGCTGAGGGTCGCGGTTTCACCGGCGTTCACCGTCTGACCGTCCACAGTAAACTGCGTCACCGTCAACGTGTCGCCGTCTTTATCCGTGTCATTGGTCAGCACATTACCGTTCACCGGCGTATTTTCTTTCGCCACCG
>NZ_JFJX01000005.1:0-613 GCF_000611875.2 Tatumella sp. UCD-D_suzukii | reverse complement strand
AGCCATAGAAATAAACCTATCTTTTAAATCAAAAACCATAACAGCAATTTTCATTGACATAATCACAGTAATACATTCGGTAGTTCCATCAGGTAATACAGAAGACATTAAATTAGAGAAGTCCTGAGGCATGGCACCGTAAACAACAGAACCAAGCCATTGCAAGCCAAGCAAAAGAACAACCATAATTGCGCCAACAAGAGCAGTCGCTAATAATCCAGTTCTAGTAGCAAGACGAGCTATGAAACTTGCAACATAGCCAATAACAAGAGGAACAAGACCTATTAAAAACCGGAATAAAGCCGGGATACCTAATAAAGCTGGCATTATTGCTCACCCTTCCTTAGTAAAGATGTAATAGAAGTGAATACATACCAAAATGTAAGACAATACATAACCCAAGAAAGCAGTGATTTTATATCGCCTAATTTATCGCAACCTATCTCAATTTGATAAACAGAACCAGAAAACATAACAAAATTACTACAGCCATGACCAGTAGGAATAGACGGCCTTAGAGCGCCTTCATTTAAAAATGATTCCCAAGCACCGCCATGAGAATCTTTATCAATATTTAATTGAGTTTTAGCTTGAGCAGTTGCCAAATCAAACT
>NZ_JFJX01000004.1:0-113665 GCF_000611875.2 Tatumella sp. UCD-D_suzukii | reverse complement strand
CATTTCGACCTCCTGGTAAGCTGTAACATCCGAAGCCGGTTAGCATCGTTATCCGGCAGTGAGTAGCGAATAAATCCGACGTTAAATTTCAGTCTCTTCACGCAAAAGCCTCCCCGCCCGGACGGGCCGCTTCATTAACAAATCGCTTGATACGGTCAAGCTGTGATTTAAACAGTGATTTAGCAGCGCCAATGACGCCGCCGATGACGTTGGTTGTCATTAGCGATACTCCGGTGTGATTAGTAGTTGACGTTCAGGTGCGGTATTTCACCGTCTTTAATGGCTTTGAATGCGCGGACAGCCTGTTCACGGCTAAGGCCAACGACACTTTCCAGTGCGCCGACAGATTCAGAGCCAATGCGCTTGCGGTGGTTTTCATTTGCTGTGCGCCGGGCCAGTTCATCATCCTTGCGCTTCTCTTCGGCAATCCGTGCCTGTTCAGCTTCCTGTGCCTTCCGGCGTTCTTCTTCGATAGCTTCCTGCTTTTCACGATCTGCACGTTTCTGGTCGTCAATTCGCTGCTGCTCGGCTCTTTGCTCTGCGGCGATACGTTCCTGCTTTTCCCGTTCGGCGGTGGCCTGTAACTCACGTTTTTCACGCTCTACCTGTTCACGTTCACGCTGAGCCTTTTCCTCGGCTTCACGTTTCACACGCTCTTCAGCTTCCCGGGCGATGCGTTGCTCATGCTCAATTCGTTGCTGCTCTGCCAGGCGAGCGGCTTCTTCTCGTTTACGGTCGAAGTTGTCGTTCATCAGCAGGGCGATTTCATGATCGGACTCAAGCTTTTCAGCCGCGGCTTTATCGAATGCTTCGTTCATTTCCAGTGCTTCGGTGTGGGCGGCGACCAGTGCTTCCTCTGCCTTTATGCGCTCCTGTTCGGCTTCCCAGTTGGTCACCGGCTGCCGGATTTCGATAGCCAGTTCATCCAGTGCTTCGCGGATTTTCCGGCGGCTGGCATCAACCAGGGCAGGGCGTTTCTTCATCTCAGCAACCAGCGTTTTACCGGCATCATCAATCGCCACCTTTGAACTTCGAACGGTAGCCGCCATGCTGATGTAGGCTTTGCGGCCTTTGGCGGTATTGATGTCACCAACGACTGACTTTGCTTTTGCGCGGATTTCTTCAATCAGCCGGTCGGTGTAATCACCGCTGATAAACGCCGCTTCCAGTTCACCCGCCGTCTTTGGCAGGCTGTACAGCTGTAACTCTGTGCTTTCCATAATCCTCTCCTGAATGTGGTCATATAACCGCCCACTCAGTGAATGGACGCTGATATGAGGTCGTAAAAAAAGCAGCTCAGTGGCTGCTATTTGGATTGAATCACCCCAGGGATTTGACGATTTCTTCCGCGATACCTTCCGCGTCATCGTCATAGTTTTCTGATAATGACTCGACAAAGGATGTCCAATTTTCTTCAAGGAAGTCCCTGACGTGCGGCGCATAGCATTCATGTATTTTCTTTTCCACCTTCCTCTCTCCCATAAAAAAGCCCCTGCATAAGCAGAGGCGAAATTTAATCAGAACAGGTCTTCCACTCCTGTTCATCGGGCAGTATTACCCACATAGCCCACTCTTAAATGAGCTATAGGGGTTACTGAAATATCGACCAGCCAGTTTTCTGCCAATCCTCGCCCCTGTACCAACCGGCCATTGGATAACCCATCTCGCAGACGATATCCCCGCCAACCATCCTGAAGTACTCTTCATCTGTAAAATGACAGTTCCTGACTTTCTTTCCCGAACGCATTGCTGACTTGGCTTCATCCCAGGTCATATCACCCTTGAACACAATCACCTCCCATCACTGCAATGTACCTGTGGGCTCCATATACTCCGGAAGCTCCATGTATCGGCCTGTGAAGCCTTTTTTAACGTTCCGCGTGTTACCGAATGGCTCAAACTCGAAACGCGCTTCTGTGCTGTTGTAGTAAGCGACATAGGGTGCCAGTGTCTTTTTGTCTCTGGCGTAGAATGGACGACCATCGCGTCTGATCATGATTTACTCCCAATAAAAAAGGCCGACTATGCGACCTTGATGGTGATATCGTCTGAGTCAAATAACCCGCTTATGTCTATTGCGGTTATCTTAATTCCCTCACTACCATCCATTGGCGGCCATCCTTCCTGGCCGTTTCCGCTCCCCCAATTGAACATGCCAACCACACCAGCCAGGCTGTAGCCTTGTACTTGAGCTTCAGGGATGACCAACTGAGCCAGCATAACGAGAACGCCATTTAGTAAGCCGAATTTCTGCTCTCGGCGATGGTCATCGCTCCAAAATTGATTAATTTCCCTCAATCCGGCCTCAGTCATGATGTCGTGATCAATCTCGACGGTCATTTGTGCCTTCCAGTCATAATCTATGATGTAGGTCTTTATGTTGCTCACGCTCACCTCACACTAAAGGAATAGACCGGCCTCTGACCTTCTGACGGCCGGTGCATGTTACCCGGTCACTCTTGGTGCGGTGGCCGGCTGAATAAATTGCTACGTCTGGCATACACTGTGATACCTGCTCCGGACGGTTACGCCAGTTCGGCGCTTTCAATGCCCGCTCAACGCGATCAACTGGTTTAAGCTGCATTGCTTCGGCTGCCTTGCGTGCGTTGAACTCTGCCATACGGCGTCTGTTTCTGTTCATCGGGATATCCTCTGTAAGTTCTTTGGTGGAGTGGTGGCGCAGGTATTGGCCCGACTACAGTGTGTTCAGCCACGTTTCGCCATCGTCATCACCGTCCATATCTTTGTAGCCAATATGGTTAGGGACAGCTCTGCATCGCCATAATGGCGCCCGCCACTCCCCGAAGAACTCACTTCGGCCTGTGTATTCACAGGAACCTTGTTTTTAAATAGCAGCCTGACTTCATGTCCGGCGCGGTAGGTAGTCCGTTTACCGCATCGATGTTTCGTTTCGATGGGGTAAATATACAAAACGTATCTTAACGATGCAATACAAAATGTATATTAATTTGGTGTAAGGATACAATACGTCTGATTTCAAAGGGTATTTATTTTACTCAGACGAAAAATTCCCGCACAGAGCAGGGCGGGATAGTGTCGGAGGTTCGGTCTGGGTGTGATTTCGGATGGTGCAGCTATGAGGGGAGGAGGGTTACAGGCACAAAAAACCCGGCGCGGTGGCCGGGTTGATGGGTTAATCTTCTTTCTCGGTAAGAAGTACTGGTAGCATTACATCGTTATAACCGGCAGTTTTTAGCGTGGATAAAGTAAAAGCCCTGAGATAAGGATAAAGTATTTGCTGAACTGGTATTTTTTTTGCAGCAGACTTCATTTCCTCTATTGAAACTTTCTCGCCCCTTACAATAGCCGTTTGGGTTGCTTGAAACTTAAACTTGCAGTTTTGATGTAGCACCAAACTCATTCTTATTCGGAAATCAGTGCCATTTTGTTGATTGAAATCGATGGCTGAATTAACGCTCATATCAAAATCTTTTTCTGACTCTGTTTCATCATCTGTTGGTTCTAAGCTGAATTGATTAACCAAAAAATGTATGATTTCTAGTGACATATTAGCCCCCAAAATAACTAAACGCCATTGTATCTGCTACTCCAGTGACAGGTACGAGTGGTGACTCGGTCTCGGGGTGAAATGTCATATCGACTTTACTATCCCAACTGTTAACAGGTTGCCAAAGCGAAGCAGAAGTCCTTTTGGCTGGGTCTGATTTTCCATGCCGGGCCCTCGAAGTCCTACGATTGTGGCGAAGCCCACCAGATGGACTAGAAGTTTGTCTCGCCCTGACTTTAATTCCGGCTTTTTTAGCCAGCACCATGAAAACTTCAGGAATGTCTCTGGCGACAATAAGTAAGTTATTCATAGGTTCGGATTGTGAAACGTCATCATTTTCGTATTTGCTAAATGCTACAGCGCCGCCACCAAAAATCTTTGCAGCATCTGACTGGTTTATTCCAAGTTTCATTCTGATCGCTTTGATTTCGACCCCAGAGAGAAATCCGTCAACCTTTTTCCTGAACGCCAGAACCCGCCTTTTCGATTCCCTCGACTGCTCATCGGTGTCTGTCTCACTTCCGCAATCGTTACAGCAGATAAAGTTATGAGGGATGAGAGTGGTTTCTCCCTTGTATTCAAATGGAGAAAATTCACTCTGAATTTCAACATTAGATGACCCGCAAGCCAAACATGCACAATTTTTCATAATACTCACCTCTGTCACAAATGACATGAGACTATCAATAGGACCGTTCCAGTATCAGAAATACCGAACTTAACATAATATTCACACCTATAGTCTTTTTCGTTCTCATGGTCACGCTCAATTCTGACCAAACTATAAGCATCACAGGCAGCCCATGGGCCACCTGGCTTCGACTGACACCACTCTGAGTTTTTATACCTTCCATCACGAGCGGCAGCTAAAGCCAGGTTGAAAAGGTCGAGGTTGTCATACTCCAGGTTATCCCTATCATTTCTGGCTTTTCTAGTCCATGCGGTAGCTGAGGAACAATTAGCTACAATGTCACTACAAGCATATAGCGGGGAGCTTCTGTTTATTTTTAGGTCCGCACCTTCACCGGGGAAACCCGCTTTATACTTACTAACTATTTTTACCATTATGGTAAGTCAACCCCGCAAATGTCAATGTGGAGACTGTAAATTACAAAAGCAAGTCTTTAAACTTTGATCCATCACTTAAACCGCATCTTGGCCTCAACGGCTACGCCAATGATTTTGCAGTTACCGTTGATCGGAACCATCGGCCAGGCCGGGTTAAGGCCTTTCAGGTACTTCTGGCCGCCATCGATAATCAGCTTCTTGAACGTTGCTTCGTTGGAATCGACCAGCTTTGCGATCACCAGGCTGCCGTTGATGGCCTCTTTACCGGTATCGAACAAGACATAGTTACCTTCAGGCACACTCTGGCCGGCAGGCGCAGTCATAGAGTCTCCATCAACCAGTAACCAAAAAGCATCCCCCTGAATATGCGCGTCAGACTCAAGCCACTCGCTTATCTCATTTAAGGTGTACGCTTCGATAGCTTCGGCCCAGCAACCCGCCTGAACGGAGCTGAGTACGGGATATTCTTTTCCTGGCTTGTAAGGGGTTAAGTTGCTTACGTTCTCATTACCGCCGGCCGTCGAAATTGTACCGTCATGGTTGACGATGAACTCCCGGAATCCAAGATATTTCATTATCTTTGCTATATCTTCCAGGCTTGGTTCTCTTCTGGCATTTAGCCAATGACTAACCGCACCTTTAGTAATATCAAGGTACTCGGCTAACTTCTCCTGATTAATGTCCAATTCCTTCATGCGGATCTTGGCCACTTCATACCATTTCATATTCATCCCTAAATAATACAATCCGTATAAATATTAACGAGACACAAAATGTATATTTGTCTTGCTCGATTAAGATACGAAATGTATACTTTACCCATTCAAAGGAGGAAATCATGAACAACCTACGAAACATCCGTGAGCGGCTGGGCATGACTCAAAGTGAACTTGCTTCTGCAATCGGTCTTAAAACTGCCGGCGCAATCTGCCACTACGAGAACGGTCGTAGAGATTTAAGTATCGATAAGTGTCGAAAAATTATTGAAGTGCTCAATAAGAAAGGCATTTCAGTTTCATTTGACGACCTAGTTCCACCGTCTGCCGCATAAGAATCAACCGCTCTTTAACAGTCTGCCACCCTCGGAATACCAGGGACCAATTCAAGTGACAGCACCTGCTGATCACTCAACTACACACACAAGGATTTAATCAAATGGAACATGCAAATAACAGCAAGCTATCTCAGCGAGCCATAGACCGGGCGGAGACTGATTTACTCATCAACCTTGCCACGCTGACACAGCGAAAGCTGGCGGCCCTCGTAGGGTGCCACGAATCGAAGATAAGCAGAACAGACTGGAGATTTATTGCTTCGGTGCTTTGTGCTTTCGGAATGGCATCAGACGTTAGTCCGATCAGCAGGGCGTTTCAGGAAATGTTTAACGTTCTGACAAAGAAAAAGGCCACTGCGGGAACAGTAGCCTCTACACAACTAACCATTGATTTCTAAACAACTCAACAGGGGTAATTATACATGAAAAACACGAAGAAAATCCAGGGTAAGGCACCAGAATTTCACCCGGAAAGACCGGTCAGTCTGGTCGATGTTGCTGCTAACAATCGGGCCTTTGCTGCCCGGCTTATTGGTGAGTATCGACTGGCTAAAGCGGGGGTGAAGAATGGTCGCCGTTAGACATTTATCGCTGGTTCCAAATGAGCCGGTAAACGAAGAACTGGAGCGCAAAGTGGCCGACACCGATGATGGGTATACCCGCATCGCCAACGAGCTACTGGAAGCCGTTATGTCAGCCGATTTAACTGCCCGGCAGCTAAAAGTTGTGCTTGCGATCATCAGGAAAACATACGGATTTGGCAAGAAGCTGGACAGGATAACCAATACCCAGATCGCTGCGATGACAGGCATTCATCACACGCATGTCTGTAAAGCAAAAAACGAAATGATTGCGATGCGAATCCTTGTTTCTACAGGGATTGCAGTCGGGGTAAACAAGGTCGTTTCTGACTGGAATACCGGCATTAGCCAACATAGCGAAACATTAGCCAAATCAGCTAATGAAACATTAGCTAAGTCAGCTAATACCCATAAGCCAAGTCAGCTAAACACAAAAGAAACTATTCAAAAGAAAAAAGAAACTACCCCTAAATCCCCAGAGGGGAGTTTTCCGGTTCAGGCAGAACCAATACCTGAAAAGCCAAAACGCAGCCGGAAGAAAAACTCCGAAATCCAATTCGACCACCAACGGTTCATAAATACCTGGAATGCCAAGGCCGAGAAATACGGACTACCAAGAATCACCGTGATCAGCAAAACAAATCTGGCTGGGCTGACCCGCCTGTATGCCTCGCATGTTGCGTACTGCAAACAGACAGGCTGTGAACCTGCAGACGTAGACACGATGATTAACGGGTATATCGAGTTTGGCTACACGCCTACGGATTATGCCTGCGGGAATAACCCGAGCGGCACGAAGTATGGCCTTCCCACTGCGCTGACACAGCGGATGATCGACTCCATCCTGACGACTGAGGCCTGACATGGAAAGTATTGAGTTTGAGGAATTACTGGTTGCCTCGATGATGGTCAAGGGCGATCACATCGACTGCCGGGATATTGCCGGGAAGCTACCGGTAGAATCGTTTGAGAATTTTCACCTGCGGGAAATGTACCGGGCCATTGTCCGACTGCTGGACCAGGCCGAACCGGTTGACGTGTTCAGTGTTAAAAACGGCGTTCCGGAGGAAACATCCCATCGGGTGCTTGAGGTGGCAAAGCTTGCAGCGTCCGCTGCGAACATCAAAGCCTGGGCCAAGCGTGTTCGGCAGTGCTGGATGATTCGCAAAGCGAAAGGCCAGCTATCCGATGCGCTTAACTCCCTGGGAAGCATCAACACCAACAACATCAACGAAACGCTGTCTGAGGTAGCGTCCGGCCTGTCAAAAATCCAGTTCGAGACTAACGACAAACTTCCGCGGCGTATCGGTGACATGCTGACGGATTACATGCTGGTTCTGGAAGAGCGAATGGCCGGGGCCGAGTCAGGGCTGTACCTGAAAACCGGTATCGGACCGATGGATGACGAGTACGGCGGTTTTGACCGTACAGACCTGATCATCATCGCCGGTCGCCCGGGCATGGGTAAGACCGAGATCGCAATTCACATCGCAAACAACATCGGCCGGCAGAAGGGCAGAGGTCTGTTTATCTCGATGGAAATGTCCGAGATGCAGGTTGTTGAGCGTCACCTGGCTGACCGAGGGAATATCGCAGTAGGCGCACTACGCAACCCGCTGGATATGATTGACGAACAATACACCCGCCTGACCAATGCCGCGGCGCAGATCCAGAACGAAGACAACTACGTCCTGGAAGGCACGCTGAGTGTCGATGAAATTATCGCTCATGCAGAGCGACTGAACGCCGACAACGGACTGAGCTTTGTGGCCATCGACTACCTGGGCCTGATGCGAAAGCCAAAGGCTGACCGTCACGACCTGGCCATCGCGGAGATTACCCGCAAGCTGAAGCAGTTCTCCCTGAAAAACAAAGTGCCTGTCATCCTCCTGTCACAGCTTAACCGCGGTGTGGAAGGGCGAGTCGATAAGCGTCCGACAATGGCAGACCTGAAAGACTCAGGAGCCATCGAGCAGGATGCAGACGTGATTATATTCCCGTACCGCGACGAGGTGTACGACGAGCACAGCAACATGCGCGGTATCGCTGAAATCATTATCGGAAAATACCGTTCCGGTCAGCCAAAGACGTTTTACATGGGCTGGCGTAATGGACACTTTGTCACGATTGACCAGGAAGAAGCCGCTAAGCGATTCACGCAGAACGAGCAGGAATCGAAGCCGGTCAGTAACTGGCGAGGTCAGAAAGCAAGCTAACCCCACCGCCGCTTAATGCGGTTTTTTTGTGCCTGAATTTGGAGAGGATGATATGAATTATCTACTGGTCATGCTGGGTTTTGGGCTAGTCATGCCTGCAATGATTTTGGTTATGAGCTTTGTTTGTTGGAAGAACGAATTTAAAACCTTCAGTGTTTGGACGCTGGTTAGGTTGGAAGTTTTATATCTTCTGGCTGGAGCGGCAGGAATAGCTGCCAATCACCTAGTTAAGTAGGGGGGAGGAAAATATGCCAGATTTCCCAATAATGACCCCACAAATAGCTTTCGATGCTATCCACAACGAAGCGTTTAAGCATGTGTTGATGGAAACCATGAGAGAGCAGGAGTTAATCGACCAGTTTTGCCGGCTGTACAAATGTGAGCAACCTAAGCGCCGAGATAATCCAATCGAAGATATTGTTGACCAAGTCACAGGCTTTCGTCAGCACCAGTGGAACGAGTTCTTTAAGCAATTCATACCGTTTGTGCATCGCGCGGTGTACATGCCGCTACTGTGCCAGTTAGAAGGCGATCCGACATGCTAGGGGAATGGATAAAACACAAGATTCGAGAGCAAGAGCGAAGGGAGCGGCAAGACACATGGGACAGGCATTATCGTCACCTTTGCACGATGCCCGCCAATACATTTGCCGCGATTTATGCAGATTTATTCGAAAATGATGATTTCGTAGACGTTCGATTTAATGGCGAGCTTTACGAAGACACCGCAATTTATTACGCGTCTCTTGCCCGGGACGAAGGGTATGAAGTCCTGGTATAACAGTTTAAAGGGAGAAACATGAACATCCCAAAGACGGCATCCGGTTACACACCACTAACTTTCAGGCCATAGGCCAGCAACTCTCAGAATTACTCCAGTCCGGTAACAGCTTCCGCCTCAAGGTCGAGCCCTGGCGAGAACGTCGCAGCCTTTCACAGAACTCCATGCAACACGCCTGGTACGCAGAAATCAGCCGCTACTTGATCCGTAACGGTCGAAGCTTTGCGTCTGCTGAATGGGTGAAAGACGCGATGAAGCATACCTATCTGGGGTACGAAGAGACTGAAAGGGTGGATGTGATAACCGGAGAGCGAACAGTAATCCAGACACTCAGACACACCTCCCGACTCGATACCGGCGAAATGCACGACTACCTGACAAAGGTGGAAGGCTGGGCCCGCAGTATTGGCTGCCTGCTCACTGCGCCGGATAACAGCGAGTACCGGGAATTACAGAGGAGGCAGGACGAATGAGAACAAGAAAGCACTATGCACAGGATGAACTTGATTACATCCGGCGAGTGGCCGGGAAGGTGCCGCCACAGATAATCAGTAAATCACTCAAACGCACAGAACGCTCAGTTGAGTATAAAGCTCAGCAAATGAGGTTGAGCCTTGCGGTACCAAAAGACGTATTACGCAAGCACTGGCCTGAATATGTGAGAGATGGTGATGAAGCATAGCCCGACACAACGAGCCATTGATAACCTGATATTCCAGCCCACAAAACTCTCCCGCAATAAACCCAAGCCGATACCGATAGCCTCAGAGGTCACCACCTATGACCCCGGGTATCTGCTGCGCAAAAGGAAATATGATTGCATGAGGATAAGGCGCATATGACAGCTTATTACAACGAATTTGACCCAAAAGCAGCAGCATGGCTACGGGAATTAATTAAGCAAGGCCACATCGCAGATGGCGTGGTTGATGAAAGGAGCATTACAGATGTCAGACCTGAAGACCTTACCGGATTCACTCAATGTCACTTCTTCGCTGGAATCGGTGGGTGGTCATATGCACTGCGTCTTGCAGGTGCCCCCGATGATTACCCCTGCTGGACAGGATCACCACCGTGCCAGCCCTTCAGTGTCGCAGGAAAGCAACTCGGACAACTCGACGATCGTCACCTTGCCCCCACATTCATGCGGCTCGTTGAGCAGTGCAAACCTTCAATCCTCTTTGGCGAACAAGTTGCGGCAGCGATTAGAAAACACTGGCTCGATGATTTATTCACTGAGCTGGAAAGACAAGGCTACGCCTGCGGGTCGGCAGTATTGCCAGCGTGCAGCGTCGGTGCCCCGCACAAAAGGGATCGACTTTTCTTTGGGGCAGTTAATCGACTGGCCCACTCCGGCAGCAAACAACGGCACTGGCCCGGGAACGTCGGGGCGACAGGGGGGCATGAATTTACAGACGGCGGCATCAATGGCGGCATGGCCGACACCAACAACAATCGACAACCCGCAGGTTCGCGGGGAGGGAAAAGCTGCAGGAACGTCTCGCGGGACGACGCTGGGCGGCGCGGTTCGACTAATAGACAAGCCCATCAGAATCCTCGCAATAACTGGTCAGACCCTGATTGGCTCAGCGGCAGGGATGGATATTTTAGGCCAGTTGAATCCGGCACATTCCCGCTGGCTAATGGGATTCCCGCCAGAGTGGGACGCCTGCGCGGTTACGGCAATGCCATCGTTCCGCAAGTAGCTGCTGAGTTCATTGGCGCATTCTTCGATAGCCTGGCAGAAACACCATGCACAGCCTGCGGATTCCCTGCTACTGATGGGAAACTCTGTGACTCCTGCGATGAACTGTACAGCGCAAAGAGCCCGAATTTTTATGACCTGGGAGGTGATGATGGTCAGGCAGAAGAAGCCGAAACCGAAAAATTGCCGCCACTGTAAATCGAAATACTTTCCCCGCACCACCACTCAGATAGTCTGCTCAACCTCCTGTGCAATCCAATACAGCAAGCATCAATCAGCGAAACAAGCTGAGCGGCAGGCTATTGCCGACAGGAAAGCGCACCGGGAACGGAAAGCAGACCTGAAGCCATTAAGCCACTGGGTGAACATGACTCAGCGGGCTTTTAACGACTTCATTCGGGCTCGGGACGGGGAGGTATGTATCAGTTGCGGCAGCCGGTCGGCGGTCAGCTATCACGCCGGGCACTTCCGGACTACGGCAAAGGCCAGTCAGCTCAGATTCAACGAGGATAACTGCCATAGCCAGTGCAGTGCCTGTAATACCCACCATTCCGGAAATATCGGACCGTACCGCCTCAACCTGATAGCCAAAATCGGGCCTGAGCGGGTCGAGGCGCTTGAAAATAACAATGAGCCACACCGATACACCAGAGAGGAACTGGACGCCATCAGAGCGCGTTACAGGAAGAAAACCAGAGAGCTGATTAAGCAGCGGGAGGGGCAGCATGATTTATGACCTCAAATTACCGAACTGGGCTGAGTTATCTCCATGTCCTTTTTGCGGTGGCAATGCTGAGCTATCACCTGATGGCGATGGAGTGTTCGCGGGGTGCAGGTCAAAAGATTGTCTGATAAACCCCATAACCGACACATACAGCATTAAACGAGATGCGATAAAAGCCTGGAACCGGAGGCCTCAATGACCTGGCTAACCCGAATCCTCAACCACTTCACCCCGATCACCCCGACAGCCCACTACAAAATATCACACAGCTACCCGGCACAGCCTGGCAGTAAGCGGAGGATTAATGAATCTCGAAAACGCCGTTAAATTTCACAGCCCCAAATCCCCGCAATTCACCGACTCCCCACGGGCAACCGCATCAGAGGCCTTAACCGGTACTGATGTTATGGGAGCGTTTGGGATGGTACAGAGTCGCTCTGCACTCGGATTCACAGCTTTCAGCGGCAAAATGGATCTGAGTGAGAACGACAAACGGAAAGCAATTCAGTTACTGACACAACACGGATTAAAGCACTGCGACAAGGTGGCCGCCTTACGCAAGCTTGAAACCAAGGTTAAGGGAAAAGTGGTGCAAACTCTCGCAACTTTCGCCTTTGCTTCATGGTCCCGTTCTGCGGAAACGCCCGGGGCCCGATGCAAAGACTGTCACGGAACCGGTCGCGCATGTGATCGGGATAAGACAGAGGAGAGCGGGGTATTCACTGAAAAAGAGTGTAACCGGTGTTCCGGGGTAGGTTATTCGAAGCTGCCGGGGAAATCGGTTTATCGTGGCGTAGCCTATGCTTTGTCCGCCGATCAGTGGAAGCGGGGCGTAAGTCAGTTTTACGACTTGCTAATCTCAGAACTGGATAAATCAGAGAGTCACGCCAACAGCATGTTGCGGCTCGTTACCACCTCTTTCGAGTAAATTCGATAACCCCAAACGATTGCACTTGACCAATTACACTTTTTTGGGTAAATTTGACACCAATGGTGGGATTTTATGCTTTCCATCCAGTCAAATTCAAAGGGCTCGCAGATTGCGGGCCTTTTTTCGTTTCTGCGATATGACAATTCATCCAGGCTCTGCTACGGCAGGGCCTTTTTTTATGCCCGAATTTCACCCTCTGCCAATCGACGACCCGTTAAACATCCTCTCTGAGCTGAAGCGTTAACGGCAGCGGGTGAATCCCCTACACACAACACCGTTCCGTAACCACGGAGGTGAACCTATGAAGATCACAAACATGCCCGACAAAGTTGCTTCGGCGGCCAGCTATTGCGTCTCGGGTGGGCTGATATGTGGAGGCGGTATTTTGCAATGGTTACAACACCTGAACTGGAACACCATTGCGGTTATCGGTGGTTTCATCATCGGTATCGTTACTTGCCTCACCAATATGTACTTCAAGCTCCGCCAGACCAGATCGTATGAGTCCGCACTACAAAGGGGAATTATTACCCCACCACAGGAAGACTGACCATGGCCATATCACTTTCACTCAGGAAGAAGCTGATTGCGGCCGCCGGTGGAGGTGTTATTGCCATTGCCTCGGTTCTGGTTAGTAGCCAGGAGGGTATAGAGCACACCCCGTACCGGGACGGCGGCGGAGTCTGGACTGTCTGCAAAGGACACACCGGTCCCGACGTTATCCCCGGACGCACCTACACAGATTCTCAGTGCAATGCCTTCCTGTCTTCGGACATCGCCACAGCTAACCGGTCGGTCACCCGACTTGTAAAAGTTCCGATGGACGAAATGCAGGAGGCGGCTCTGACCAGTTTCGTGTTTAACGTGGGTACCGGTAACTTCTCCCGGTCATCATTACTGCGCGAGCTTAATGCTGGCCACTACACACAGGCATGTAATTCACTCACCCGTTGGGTATATATCGGCAAAGAAAAGTCCACAGGCCTGATGAACCGCCGGCAGGTTGAGCGTGAAGTCTGTATGTGGGGTGCCCAATGATTTGGTTATTCAAGAATTGGCGGTATGTGGTCATCACTATCCTTGCTGGCATATCTCTGAGTCTCACAAGTCTTGTGGATCACTACCGTTACTCTGCTGAATCATGGAAAGAGAAGTCACAGCAGCAATCCGCACTGGCAGACTCCCGACTAAAGACCATCGCCGCGATGCAGGAACAGCAGAAATCTGTGTCTGACATCGACAACCAGTACCAGACAACTATCAAGGCGAAAGACGATGAAATCAGTTCTCTGCGCAACAGCGTTGACTCTGGTGCTGTCCGGCTGCGCATCAAAGCAGTATGTCCAGTCGGAGTGTCCAAAACCTCCGGCACCGCCAGCCGCTCTAATGCAACCAGCGCCGAACTCAGTCCGGACGCTCGACAAGATTATTACACCCTCCGAAGCCAGTTAAACCAGGCCACCGCCCAGATTAACGGCCTGCAGGCTTACATCAGGGAAATTACCAAATGAATTTTATCCAGTGGCTCAAGGGCCTTTTCAAAAAAGAGAGAGAAGAAATGTCAGATCAATCCGTAGTGCAACCAGAAGCAGCTACCCCGGTGGCAACTGAAACGCCAGCAGCTACCGAAACGCCAGCAGCAACTGATGCCGGTACCGCAGCGACAAAAACCGAAAGCACTGACCAGTCACCACTGGAGCAGGCTAAAGCCAAGTTTGACGCTTTCGTTGAATTTGTTGAGCACGGCCTGGAAGTCCTCGGCGAAGAAGCCGAAGCCGATCTGGTCGCTCTGAAAGATAAGTTCCTTTAATCAGAACAGAGGCCATTACGGTGGCCTCGATTGTGATTATTTTTTGGTAAACATTTCAGCGATAATGAATCCAGCAATAGTACATATATTTGCTCCATTAGCCACCCAGCGGTCGAACTTAGAAGATTCAAAGACTTTTTTTACCGCCTTCTCATCTTTTACATTCACCCCGCTTTGCAACAAAAGCTCTTTAATTTTAGTAAGTTCCTCAGATGGAGTGTCTCGGCTTAGGCCAACACCGTTATAATCATCACCTTTTCCACGCGGTTTATTGACGATAACAACATGCCTCCCTTGGGTGTCGCCGAACTGACAATTTTCAATCTCGGTATCATCAGCATTACCTAAGAAAAGAGTGCCTTTTACTGAGGACCCAAAAGAACTTCCCTTAATTTTAACTGGCATTTGCTAGCTCCTTAAAGATGAATTGCGTCAATTGAATATTGATCATTTACCCTAAAAACTAAAGAGAAAATTATGGCAAAGCCGGATTGGAGCGAGCTTCAAGATCGGTTCCTGTCCGAACATGCCGAATCCGGCGTATCACCGAAAGAGTGGTGTGAGTCGCAGGGGCTGAACTATGCAACTGCTCGCCGATACATTAAGAAACCTGCGCAGAGTGCGCAAAAAAGTGCGCAGAGTAAAACGCGCAGTGCGCAAAAGCAGGAATGCGCAGAAAAGCTGATTGAAGATGATGGTCTGTCTGACCAGGTGCGCTTGTTTATCGTGGAGTACCTGAAAGACAGTAATGCGACACAGGCAGCAGCACGCGCTGGTTACAGTGACCCGAATTACGGCCGTCAACTGATAGCGAAACCTAACGTAGCCAAAGCCATCGCCGAACAGCAGAAGAAATCCCTCGCACGAACCATCGGCACTGCCGACGAAATCCTTTCACAGATGTGGCAATTAGCAACCTTTGACGCCAACGAGCTATCGCAATATCGCCGTGGCTGCTGCCGTCACTGCTGGGGCATCGACCATAAATACCAGTGGACCGAATTCGAATACCGGCAGGCTGAAGATAAAGCCGAACGCCAAGGCAAAGCACCGCCTGATGATTCCGGCGGTCTCGACTACAACCGCACCATTGACGCTAACCCTGATTGCCCTGTTTGCAGTGGTGAAGGAGTAGGGCGCGTTTACATGCAGGACACTCGAAAACTGTCTCCGATTGCCAGGCTGGCTTATTCCGGCACCAAAATCACGAAAGGCGGTGTAGAGGTAGTCAGCATCAGCCGTGAAAAGATGTTTGAAGCCATCATCAAACGGATGGGCCTGTCTGATAGCGAGATTGCGCAGAAACTCCAGCAGCTTGAGCTGGAACGCAGGCAGCTTGAGATTGAGAAACTGCGCAAGGAAATCAGTGCGCAGGGAAGTGATCAGCCGATAACACGAATGGAGGTGGTAATTGTCGGGGAGAATAATCAGAACGACCCTCACGCCACCACAGGGTAAGTTTTTTAACCTTCAGTGCAAATATCCGGCCTTTGTCGGTGGCTTCGGTACCGGTAAGACGGAAACTATGGCGGTGAGCGCGTTCCGTGACGCCAGCCATTCATCTGACGCACTGATAGCGATGTATGAACCGACCTACGACCTGATCCGCTTAATCCTCGCGCCTCGCATGGAGGATAAGCTCAGTGAGTACGGCGTCCGGTACAAGTACAACAAATCTGAGAACATCATTTACACCTCGTCACCGGGCATTGGTGACTTTGTTCTGCGCACGCTGGATAACCCGGCGCGTATCGTCGGTTATGAGTCCTACCGCAGCCACATTGACGAAATCGACACACTGAAAGAGCAACACGCCACTGATGTGTGGATCAAGGTGATTGCCCGTAACCGTCAGCGACCCAACGGATTGCCTGACCCGTTCAACCGGGTAAGCGTCTACACCACGCCGGAAGGTTTCCGGTTCGTGTACAAGACGTGGAAACGCAACCCGAAGCCTGGTTATGAGATGGTTCAGGCCAGCACCTACAGCAACCCGTTTCTGCCACCGGATTACGCCGACACATTGCGCAGCTCTTATCCTGCGCAGTTAATCGAAGCCTATTTGAACGGTGATTTCGTCAACCTGACCAGCGGCACGGTGTATCACTGCTATGACCGCAAGCTTAACGGCAGTAGCGAAGTGGTCACCGGCAACGAACCGATTCATGTCGGCATGGACTTCAACGTCGGCAAGATGTCGGCCATTGTCCATGTCCTGCGTGGTGAGCTGCCTCATGCCGTGGATGAAATTACGAGCGGCTACGATACGCCTGACGTTATTAAGACGCTGCAAAACCGCTTCCCGGCTAACAAGGTGCATGTCTATCCCGATGCCAGCGGTAACAGCCGCAAATCAGTCAACGCCTCAGAAACAGACCTCAGCCTGTTGCGCACTGCCGGCTTTACCGTCCACGTAAATGGCACAAACCCGTCAGTTAAAGACAGGGTGAACTCAGTGAATGCAATGCTGCTGAATGCCGAAGGTGATCGCCGGTATCGCATAAACGCCGACAGGTGCCCTGTGTACGCGGAATCACTTGAGCAGCAGATTTGGTCACCCAATGGCGAGCCTGACAAAACAGCAGGCTTTGACCATACGAATGACGCAGGCGGTTATTTCATTGTGAAGCGATTCCCGATCATCAAGCCAACTGGCAAAGTAACTCAACTCCGGATGTAAACCATGGCAGATATTTCTACACCCAATCTCGACTACAACGATATGTGCGAGGCGTGGGACATCAATGATGCGCTCATGGGCGGAACGCTGGAAATGCGCCGCCAGGGTGAAATCTATCTCCCGCGCTGGCCGAACGAAGATAAAGAGAGCTATAAGCAGCGACTCTGTGCAGCAACGCTTCTTCCTGCCTACGAAGAAACAATAAAACAGAACCTTGGACGCATCTTCGCCGAGCCGACTGTACTCAGCACATCAACACCGCCGAAAATACAGGCGCTTGCTGAAAACATCGATATGGAAGGCAACCGGCTTGATGTCTGGGCGCAGCAGTTCTTCAGCATCGCGTTTCAGTACGGACTGGCCCACGCCCTTGTCGACTATCCGAAAACTGACCCGACTGCGGTAAAAACCCGTGCCGATGAACAGCAGTCCGGTGCACGTCCATATGTCACCATGCTGAACCCGCGGCAAATCATCGGCTGGCAGTCTGCTATTCAGGGCGGAAAGGTCGTATTGACCGATCTGCGTATCAAAGAAATTGTCGTTGTCGAAGGTGACGATTTCGGACAGGAAAAGGTTGAGCAAATCCGGCACATCATGCCCGGGAAGGTGGAGATTTACCGGACTCCGATGGGTGATGACGGGGCAAAAACCTGGGTCATGGTCGACCAGTGGGAAACCAGCCGGCAGGATATACCGTTGGTGACGCTATACACCAAGCGCACCGGCTTCATGCGCGGCGCACCGCCACTGCTTAACCTGGCGCACCTGAATATCAAGCACTGGCAGTCACAGTCGGAGCAGGACAACATTCTGCACGTTGCCCGCGTTCCGCTGTTATCGGTCTACGGGCTGACGGAAGGTCAGGAGCTGACTATCGGTTCATCATGCGCAACGCAATTCTCTGACCGCTCAACTCAAGGCATGGAGTATACCGAACATTCCGGAACAGCTATCGGTGCCGGGAAAACTTCTCTCGACGACCTGGAAAACCAGATGCGTCAGGCAGGGGCGAAACTCGTTCGCGCACAGAACACGTCCACCAAGTCTATTGAGCAGAACCATTCCGAGCACATGCAGGAAAACTCGCCGCTTTACACCATGGCGAATTCACTGGAAGACGCGCTGGATAACATTCTGCAGATTATGGCTGAGTGGATTGGCGAGAAAGATGGCGGAAATGTCGACATCAGGACTGAGCTGGACGTTTCCACACAGACCTACGATGCACCGTCGGCGCTTGCCGTTCAGTCTCTTGAGCAGGGCGGTATTATCCGCAAAATTGACGCCGTCATGACGCTCCAGGCGCTTAAATTCATCGATCCGGACGCAGACCCGAATGATGTCGTTGACCAGCTTAACAACCTGCCGGTCGCAATCGCGCCTTCGCCAGCACCCACGCCACCAGTGACGCCGGAATCAATAGCGAGCATGACCGATGACGACAGCCAATGAGACGCTACGTGATGAATACATCGCTCACGCCATATGGGTGAGCAGATTCGGTACCGGTGTTGCAAACAGGATGGTCAATATCCTCAACGAGAGCGATGCAGAGCTTACGGCGCGATTACTGGTTGCAATGGATGGCCTGAGCGCGAGTAACTTCACTGTGACGCGCCTGGAGGCTTTGATGGGCGGCGTACGCTCCGTTAACTCTCAGGCAGTCAGCGCAATGCTGACCGGCCTCAATGATGAAATCCATCAGCTTGCCTTGCATGAAGCAGGCTATCAGCTCGATCTCTTTCACCACGCAATACCTGATTCGGTGCTGGCATTGCACCCGCTGACAGGCATTCATCCGGATGCGCTTTACGCGGCCACAATGGCACGGCCATTCCAGGGTCAATTGCTCAGTGAGTGGGCGTCGAATCTGGAAGCCGACCGGATGACCAAAATCCGCAACACTGTCCGACAGGGCTTTTTGCTCGGCGATACCACTGAGCAGATTGCGAAGAAAGTCCGTGGCCATGCGAATAACGGTTACAAAGACGGCGTTTTACAGGTGAGTCGGGCAAATGCTGCCAGTATCGCTAAAACAGCGGTAGGGCATCTCGCAGCAACAGCCAGAGACAGCTTTGCATCGGCTAACGATGACATCATGAAAGGCAAGCAATGGCTGTCGACGCTGGACAACCGCACGACGCCGGAGTGCCGCATTCGTGACCGCCTGAAGTACACGCTGGATAACAAGCCCATCGGTCACAAAATACCGTATCTGCAGGGGCCCGGTAAACTTCACTGGTGCTGCCGCTCGACTGAAACCTACATTCTCAAATCTGCTGCAGAACTCGGCATTGATATCAAAGAAATCCCGCCATCAGCCCGCGCCAGTATGGACGGACAGGTGCCGGGTGATACGGATTATCAGAGCTGGTTTGCCCGGCAGTCATATGACCGGCAGAAGCAGATTGTCGGTGAGAAACGTGCGCGGTTAATGCGTGATGGCGGCATGAAGCCGGACGCTTTCTACAGCGATAACGGGGAATGGCTGACGCTTGCACAGCTAAAGGCTCGGGACGCCACGGCGTTCGATAAAGCAGGAATCAATTAACAGGGTCACTTCGGTGGCCTTTTTTTATGGCCGCAATCCGGATGGTGAGTGGCGCAACGGTCGGATGACCAAACCAAAGGTATAAGCATGAAACTGAAAACAGTAGAAGTGAACGGTCAGCAATTCGCAGCTCTCGACAACAACGGTTTGCCGGTGTACGTCCATGAAGATGGCAAAGAAATCGGCTTCGATGCTGCACAGGCTATCGGGAAAATCTCGGCGCTGAATGGCGAGGCTAAATCTCACCGTGAAGCGAAAGAAGCAGCAGAATCCAGCCTGGCGAAGTTCTCCGGCATCAGCGACCCGTCAAAAGCGCTGGAAGCTCTGGAAATGATGACCAAAATTGACCAGAAAAAACTGATTGATGCCGGTTCCGTTGACCAGGTTAAAGCCGAGATCACCAAGTCATTTCAGGCCCAACTGGAAGAGGCTGCAAATCGCAGTAAGGCTCTGGAAGGTCAGCTTTATGACGCGAAGATCGGCGGCAGCTTTGCTGGCTCCAAGTTCATTTCTGAAAAGATGGCAATCCCCTCTGATTTCGTTCAGGCCCGCTTTGGTCAGTCATTCAAAATTGAAGACGGTCAGGTTGTTGCCTATGACGGCAGCGGTAACAAAGTTTACTCCCGCTCCAAGCCTGGTGAACTCGCCGGATTTGATGAAGCGCTGGAGTACCTGGTCGAGCAATACCCGCAGAAAGACCACATTCTGAAAGCCAGCGGCAATAACGGTGGCGGCTCTCAGACCTCGCAGCATGCTGTCGGACAGAAAACGATGAAGAGCGACACTTTCAAAGGATTGGGGCCTGTTGAGCAACGCGCAGCACTCAAAGACGGAGTCACTATCGTCGATTAAAGATCACCAATTGCCACGCCTCGGATGGGGTTTGGTGCCTGAGCCGGATGGCTCAAAAAACCTCATATCAACTTAATAGGAAATCAAGAGATGGCGAATACGCTGACTAATTTAATACCGACCATTTTTACCGCTCTGGACGTAGTGTCACGCGAGCAGGTCGGCTTCATCCCTGCTGTGGCCCGCAACGCAAAAACGGACGCAGCGGCAAAAGGTCAGACGGTAACAGCACCGGTCGCACCGGTCGCAACCACTGTTGACATCACGCCGGGTGCAACCGCACCGAATGACGGAGATCAGGACATTGGTAGCGTTAACGTGCAAATCACCAAGTCCAAAATGGCCGCGGTCAAATGGAACGGTGAAGAACAACTGGCTATCGGGCCATCAGGCACCTACAACACCATTCTGGCTGACCAGTTCAAGCAGGCATTCCGCGCCATTGCGAACGAAGTCGATGCTGACCTTGGTGCGCTGTATCTGAACTCGTCCCGCGCAGTTGGTACCGCCGGCACTACACCGTTCGGCGTAAAAGAAGACCTTTCCGATGCGGCACTGGCCCGTCAGGTGCTGGAAGACAACGGCGCACCGACTACCGACCTGCAAATGGTTCTGGGTTCTTCTGCTATCGCTAACCTGCGTGGCAAACAAGCTGTGCTGTTCAAGGTAAACGAGGCAGGTACTGACCAGCTTCTGCGTCAGGGTATCATCGGCAGCCTGGAAGGTTTTAACCTGCATAACTCTGCCGGTGTGGCTAAAACTGCAGCAACAACAGCATCAGGCTATCTGGTAAACGGTGCCAAAAACGAAGGTGATGTGATCATCGCAGTGGACTCCGGTACTGGCGGCATCCTGCAGGGCAATGCAGTGAAATTTGCGGGAGATGATAATACCTATTTGGTAGTAGCGACGACCGCAACAACCATCACGCTGGCAGCTCCCGGCCTGCAGCAGGCTCTGGCTGATAATGCTGAAATCACCGTTATCGGCGGATTCACTGCCAATATGGCATTTGATCGCAATGCCTTCCTGCTGGCTGCCCGTACTCCGGCAATGCCGCAGGGTGGTGATACTGCTGATGATGTGATGAACGTCACCGACCCGGTTTCCGGAATTACCTTCCAGGTGGCGCTGTACCGTCAGTACCGTCAGGTGCGCTATGAAGTTGGCCTGGCGTGGGGTGTGGCATCTATCAAGCCTGAACACGCGACTATCGTTCTGGGCTAATAGCTATTCCTGACATGGGGCTGCGGCCCCTTTTTAAATGGAGGGCTTATGGCCGGACTTACAAAAGAACAGCGGGCGCAGCGCGAGGCTGAAAAGGCTCAAAGCCAGCAGGAGTTTGTCTGCATGGTGACAGAGTTTCCTGCATTTGAAGGTGCGCCAACACGGGCCGACGTGCATCCGGAAGAGGTTGAGGCCTGGAAAGCGCATGGCTGGAAAGTCGGGGTGTAATCATGATCACCTTCATCACGACGGATGATGTCGATACCACTCTCGGCAGCACATGGGCTGATGCCAGCGCCAAAGCAAAAGCTGTCCTGATGGCGAACACCTGGCTCAACGGCGCTTCATTACGCCTGCCGCATGACAGGGTCACACATGAGCTGATTATCCCTGATGATGTGAAAGTTGCCGGTGCTTATGTGGCGCTTGCGGCTGCAAATAACGGCCTGTATCAGCAAAAGACTGATTCCGGAGCAATCCTGAGCAAGTCGGTTGATGCAAACGGCGTCAGTGTGTCAAAGACCTTTGCTGACCTGTATGCGAACAGCGCTTCTCTGCTGGACTCGAACCTGCAGCTGGCAATGGCAATGCTCAAACCATACGGGCTGAGTACGTCGCAAATCCGGATTGTTAGAGGCTGATATGGGGATGCGTGACGATTTGCAGGCAGAGCTTGCAGAGGCATTTGATAGCGCAGACTGGCTGGGTGATGCCGTGAATGCGTTTGCCGGTAGTTATGTTGTGGCCGGTGAAGTTGATCCGGTTACAGAGGAGTCGGCCAGCCAGACGGTGAACTATTCCGGGCGCGGCGTGCTGTCAGGTTACAGTCTGAGCCGCATTGATGGCGTCAATATCCTGCATGGTGACCTGAAGCTCACGGCGCTGACAAATGAAGTAACGGATAAGCCTGCTGAGAATCACGTCATCACGGCACCGGATCTGGTTACAGGGATTCAGCAGGCGTACAAGGTCGTCACTGTCGGTACTGATGCGGCGAAGGCCACGTATTCTATTCAGTTGCGGAGGGCATAGCATGGCGAAAGGCTGGAGTTTTGACCCGTCAGAGTTTGCTGGAATGGTTGAGGAGGATGTCGGGAAAAAGCTGAGGGTTATTTCCGTCCAGTTGCTGAATGAGATTGTGATGACCTCTCCGGTCGGGAATCCCGAACTGTGGATGAGTAAACCACCTCCCGGCTATGTCGGCGGTACGTTCCGGGCGTCAAACCTTGTCAGTGTCGGTGAACCTGATTACTCAGAGCCCGCCGGTCCGGATGAAGAAGGCACCCGCACCATCCAGCAGGGGAATGCAGTCATCGCTACAGGCAAACCTTTCTCAGTTATCTATATCCAGTCAAACCTGCCATACAGTGTGGCTCTCGAAAACGGACACTCAACGCAGGCACCGACCGGCATATATGCCAATGCATTTAACGGAGTAGCTCAGGCCAACAAATGACCCTCACCGAAATAAGAAACGCTGTCATTAAGCGAATGACGGCGCAGGCGGCTATGCCTGCAGGTTCTGTGACCTATCCGAATGACCCGACTTTCGACCCAAGCGGTAAAACCATCTGGGCCAGATTAACAAATCTTCCCGGGATCGCCGGAGCTGTTGAGATTGGCGACGGTCCGGTAGTTCACCGCACAGGGACCATCATCATTCAGTTATTCGTCCCGACCGGATCGCGCTCACTTCTCATTACCGAAACCGCTGATGCTATCCGGGAATTGTTCGAGTTTCAGACGGACGGTGCGCTGGATTACTTTGCTGTTAGCGCGGTCGATGCCGGAGAAACCGACGGATGGGCGCAGATGAACCTTTCCATACCTTACCGCGCTATGTAGCGCTTAACTTCAATAGGAGGCTCCTGTGAGTTCAGGCGCTAAGATTCAAACGGCATATTGCCGTGAAACAACACCAGGAACCACTCCGGCCAGTCCGGCGTGGCTGCTTTTAAAACGCGTCACTAACGGTCTGAAACCCACTCAGAACATGGTAGAGAACGCGGAGATTGGCGGCACCCGCATGGCGAACGGTAAGACCCCGGGCACCACTGATGTCGGCGGTGATGTGGTCTGCAAATACCGTTACGGCCAGCATGATGACTTCCTTGCATCATGCTTCGGCAATGACTGGGTCGATAACGTGCTGACTATGGGGAATAACCGCATCGCGTTTTCCGTGGCGTCATTCGCCTCAGATATTGGCGTAGCGTCAATTGCTACCGGCTGCCAGGTCGGCACCTTTAAGCTGGAAATCCCGAACGATGGTGATTTGCAGGCTACGATCACCCTGGCTGGCCTTGACTGGAACGATAAAGACGACGGCACCAGTTATTTCGACTCTCCAACGGATGCGGCCGGCACACTGCGTTACTCGTTTAAGCAGGTAACGGCAATCAGCCTGAATGGTATTGCTGGCGGTTCAGGTTTCTGTGTGGATACCTTTGATATCCAGTTTGATAACGGACTGAAAACGCAGCGCTGTATCGGTACCGGCACTGGCTTTGCTGGCGCGAACATCCCGACCACGTTCACGCCATCCGGGCAAATTACCCTTTCATGGTCAAAATCGGCCTATGAAACGTGGAAAAAAACGCTGACCGGTGCTGCGATGCCATTCAGCTTCACAATTGCGAATGATGAAGGCTCTTACACCTTCGATTTTCCTTCTGTGCAGGTTGATGGTGACTGGCCTGATGGCGGCAATACCGACATTGTTCAGGTGAAGCTGAATATCACCGGTTCGGATATTCCACCAACCATCACCCGCGCTCCGGCGGCAGTAGCGGTCACCGGGATCACCGTGACGCCGACCACTGCGTCAGTTGCCGTCGGTCAGTCTGTCGCTCTCACAGCCGCTTTGTTGCCTAATAATGCATCAAATGTCGGTGTTACATGGGCGTCTTCCGACGAGAAGATTGCAACCGTAACAAACACTGGACGACAAGTATCCGCTTCAGGTGTCGCCGCGGGCAATGCGACCATTACTGCCACTTCAAGTGACGGGTCATTCGTAGCGACTTCAGTAGTCACCGTAACCGCAGCACAATAATCCCACCTTTTGCCCGTTGCGCTCTGCGTGACGCTTCGGGCCTTTTAACGCAGAGGCACTATGTTAATTATTAATAAACACCTGGACGCTGACGGAACCCGCTGGATTGAGCCGGTAGAGGGTCTGAAACTCAAAGTCGGCAGCGTATCAAGTCACGGGTTCAAATCCCGCAGCGCACTGGTGCGCCGCCATATCGATAAGCTGGACAACCTGTTTAAAGCCGGCACCACTGATTTTAGTCTGAATTCTGTGGGTGACATCGACTCGATGGACGATCTGCTGCTGGAAACGTGTGCCGGACACCTGTTGCTTGACTGGGAGGGTGTCGGTGAAGTTGTCGACGGTAAAGAGCAGGCGATCCCTTACACGCCGGAAGCCGGGCTGATTTTCCTGCAACAAAATCCGGAGTTCTACTGGTTCATCCTCAAAGCTGGCTCAGATATTGCCGCCGGTAAAGAAGAACAAAAACAGGATGCCGTGGGAAAGTAATAGCCGCGCAGAAGTGGCTTAACCGGTATTCGGGGCCTGAAGGTGAGCGTAATCGCTGGCGTGAAGAACGCCTGGGCATTAAGCCAAGCGACGAACCTGAAATTGATGAGATGACCGCGCTGATATTGTCGGCCTATGCCGCTATCAGTCGCGGCAGGCAATATGTCGGCATGATGGCGTCACCGCTTCCATTATCTCTCAGGGACGTTGATACCTACCTGGCGTCAAGGCCCGTAACGATTGACCGGGAGTTGTTGGAGGAGGCGATTTTCGCCCTGGATGACGTTTACCGCGATGAATGGGCGAGAGATCAGAATGATGAAGATGGAGATGAAGATTGATTGTTAAGTATTTTTTATTGAAGTGAATCCGTTTCTTGTTAAGATGTTTCTGATTGCAATCAAATGGAAACAGAATAATGAAAAAGATGTTCGCCCTAGCGGTTGTTGGTGTGGCTTTACTTAGCGGGTGTAGTGCACGAGTTGCTGACCTGACGATAGGCAGTACGAAAAACTATGACATCAACTCAAATCACTTCATCAAGGGTGCTCGTGTTACGGGTGAAGATTCAGCGCCTGTTGTGATTTTCCCTCTGGGAATACCTAACGTTAAAACAGCTATAGACAACGCTATCGAGAAAGATAAGTGCTCTGTAGCGTTATCTGATTTAGTGGTAACTCAGTACAATCACTCTTTCCTCTTTGGTAAGTTCGGCTTCATCGTTGAGGGTAATCAGGTGATTGACCGTTCACAGCCTGGTTGTGAAAACGCGAACTAATATGAAGCCACCTCCGGGTGGCTTTTTTCTTTATGAGCATCAGCATAGCTCGTTGCTTCCCTTTGCATAAGTTTCCCTTTAGGATTGGTCTTAACTTTACTAATGGGGATAGGGATGTGGAATTACTGCTAATCTGTGCCGTTCTAGGCTGCATACCTGCAGCGATAGCAAGTAGCAAAGGTCGCTCATTTGGTGCGTGGTGGATTTATGGTGCATTACTATTCATCGTTGCCCTTATTCACTCCCTTTGCATTAAAAGAGACCACAAGGCAATAGAGAAAGAGCAGCTTTCTGAGGGGCTCGTTAAGTGCCCGTATTGTGCTGAGATGGTGAAGCCAGAGGCAATCAAGTGCAAGCATTGTGGAAGCGATCTGCAACCCTTACCTACGAAGTCTGCGCTTGTACCTATTGCAAAAATCGAAGTTACCAGGAACTTAGCAGACTCCGTGATTCTCGATGACTTTAAGGTGAGCGATATTTGTACAAGGATGCGTATTGGCAACGAAAGGAAAAGTGTTCAGGAATTATTGGATGAATACTCAGGGGAGTTAACAGCGATAAAGGATAGAATTCCGGAGTCTCTGCACAATAAGTTCGATGAATCATTAATTAATCATCTGAATAAATAAGTTATTTCACTTTTTAAGAAAATAAATTATTGCCCATAACCTCGCTCCGGCGGGGTTTTTTATGCCCGGAGAAAAGCAAATGGCAGAACAAACATCCCGCCTCGCCGTCATCATCGACAGCTCCGGGGCTCAAAAAAGTGCTGAAACACTGACGAGTGCACTGGTCAACCTCTCTCAGGAGGGTAAAAAGGCAGAAACTGCAACTGATAACCTATCCTCCGCTACCAAAGATTTAAATTCATGGCTGAAACAGGGCCCAAAGGCGGCATCTGATGCTTCAAAGGCAATCGAAGATGAAGCGAAGTCATTAAACTCGTTACTCGAAAAAATCAGGCCGACAAATAAGGCTTTGTCTCAACTGGATAGCATGAGCAAGCAGCTATCCCAGTCGTTTTCTAAAGGATTGATTAACGAGTCCCAGTTTAATACTTACGATAAAATTCTGGGTAATTTAGTCGATAAATACGAGAAGGTTGATGATGAACTAACTGGTATAGCCCAGGCTGAGAGAGAAGCTGCAGCAGCTGCTAAAGCCACTCAGCAAGCTCATGAAGCCGAAGCCCTGGCACTCCAGAAAATGCTTGATAAGCTCGACCCGGTGTCAGCATCTGTTCGTCGACTGGAGCAGGATCAGCAATCACTCCAATCCGCACTTTCCTCAGGGAAGATTTCCGGTGATGAATATGACAAATATTCAGAAAGCATAGCCCGTGCCAGAAAAGAGGTTACAGGGGAAGCCCAGGCTGAGCGCGATGCAGCAAAAGCAAGAGAGCAGCAAGAGCAGTCGTTCCAGAGGATGCTGGATAAAATCGATCCTGTTTCCTCAGCCCTCCGTAACCTGGAGAAACAGCAGAATGACCTGTCAGCAGCTCTGTCCAGTGGCAAAATCAGTGCAGATCAATATGGGCTTTACGCCCAAAAGGTAGACGAGGCACGCCGTGAAGTTAACGGAGAAGCCCAGGCCGAGCGGGACGCAGCGAAGGCGCATGACGCACAGGTCGCATCACTGCAAAGGCTGGTAGCTCAGCTTGATCCGCTTGGCGAATCGTTCAGAAAGTTATCCCAACAGCAGCAACAGCTTGATGATGCTAAATCTTCCGGGATGCTATCCACAGACCGTTACACTGAATTATCTGCAGCTCTGACCAAAACCAGAGATGAATTGCAAAAAACTGCTGAAGTGTCACACACCACAGCTCATGCAATGCAAATGCTGCCGATGCAAATGTCTTATATCTTAAGCGGCCTTGCCAGTGGCCAGTCGCCGTTTATGGTTCTGATCCAGCAGGGCGGTTGGCTTACCGGAATGTTTGGCGGGCTCGGGGCCACCATTAAGGGCGTTGGCACGTATGTCGCAGGGCTGGTAAATCCTTTTACAGTGGCGGCTGCAGCCGTTGGCGTTCTCGGGCTTGCTTATTATGAAGGGGCCGCTGAGCAGGAGGATTTCCGTAAATCTCTGATACTCACCGGTAACCAGGTTGGAAAGACCGCCGATCAGCTATCGGATATGGCGACCACTATCAGCAATGTTACAGGGTCAACGCATGGTCAAGCGGCATCGGTGATTAATCAGGTAGTATCGGCTGGTAATATTGCCGGTGACTCTCTACAGAAAGTCTCTGCTGCAATCGTCAGCATCAGCGATGCAACCGGACAGGCCACTGATAAATTAGTCTCCGATTTCAGCAATATTGCCAATGACCCGGTAGCGGCGATCACAAAACTGAACGACCAGTACCATTTCCTCACGCTGGCGACCTACAACCAGGTTAAGGCGCTTCAGGATGAGGGTGATCAACAGGATGCCGCAAGAATAGCAAGTGACGCTTATGCCACGGCATTAAGTAGCCGCGCAAAAGACATCAGGCAGAACCTCGGGTATATCGAGTCAGCGTGGGATACGCTCGGTAATGCGGCCAAATCTGCATGGGATAAAATGCTGGATGCAGGTCGTGAGGAGACGTTACAGGAGCGTTTGAATGATGCCAAAAAGCAACTCACCAATTCGTCTGCGGGCTATACGCGAGACGTCTGGGGGAATGTAACCGGCAGAACGTCACAGGCGAATGCAAATGTTGATATTCTGCAGTCTGCTGTGAACCTGCAAAATGACCTTTCCGGCGCTATAAGCAGTGCTAATGCAGCAACTCAGCGGCAAATAACCTTACAACAACAGTCTGATAAAGACGGTGAGCAATTTGCGACAGCCGCAGAGAAACGAGCCAAAGCTATCAAGCTGGAGAAAACATACCTTGATGCCGGCGTTATCAGCCTCAAAGAATATGACAATCGTGTAAGCCGCATCAATGAAATGTATAAGGACCCGGCGGCACCGAAGCAGCGTCAGGGGAAAGCCTACACCGAAGATGCAGGCAGTCGCCTGCTGGAGCAAATTACCCAGCAATCAGCAGCGCTGGTATCGCAACTGAATACGACTGAAAAGCTGTCTTCCGTAACTCAGCAGAGAATTAAGTTTGAACAGCAGATCGCAGACATTCGTCAGAAAGTAGCCCAGAACCAGCCTATAACTGCAGACCAGCGTTCGCTTCTCAGTCAGCAGTCTGAAATTGAACAGGCATACAAGCGACAGGAGGCACTTCAGAAAAGTGTCACCACTCTGGATGACTACCGGAAGATGATGCTGGAGATTGAGCCTAAAGAACAGAAGCAGAATGACACCCTGCAGAAGCGGTTAAAAATACTTCAGGACATGGTGGCGCTGAAAAAGCTATCCCCAGAGGACGCAGCAAGACAGGCCGGGGAGGCAATAAGCAAAAATCCGTTGCCTGACCAGGTGATCTCCGCGGTCAATAAATCCGGAGGTAGCTTAAAGTCCGGAGCGACTAACTCAGACCTGTCCAGCCAGGGCATGAGTATTATGGGGATGAAGTCCAATCCTGAGATTGAGACAATTCAGCAGCTCAAGAAAGCCCAGTTAGCCTATGCCAAGTGGCTGGATCAGCAGCAAAAGGAAATTATTAAAAATACGCTTTTGAATGAGGAGCAAAAGCGCACTCAATTGAATGCAATCCAGAAGACAGGAATGCAAAACCAGCAGATGATCTCTACTGCAACCTATGCCTCTGAATTAAGTGCAGCACAGAGTTCATTTTCATCCATCACTGACTCTATGAACACCATGTTCGGACAGCAGTCAGCAGCATACAAAGCCGCATTTGCTGTGAGTAAGGCATTCTCTATTGCACAGGCTTCCCTGAACATGTACACGGCATTGTCTCAGGTAATGGCCGACCCTTCCGCACTCACCATTTATCAAAAGTTAGCCGACTATGCGACAGTCGCCGCGTCAATGGCGAGCATAACATCAGGTATTACCAGCATTGCTGCGACGGGCTTCCAGTCCGGGGGGTATACCGGTAATGGTGGTGTGAGTGATGTTGCCGGTGTTGTTCACGGACAGGAGTTCGTTATGGATGCTGCGGCAACGAAGCGGATCGGCGTCAGCAATCTTGAAGCCATTCGCAGAAACGGGCTGGATGCCACTCTGTCACGGTCAGGTTTCGGGACTGGCGCTAAAAATGTCAGTAATAACCAATCAAATGTGACGCATTTAACGGTTCAGGCACCCCCGATCACTATCAATGGTAACCCCTCTGACTCAACCATCCAGCTTATGCAGCAAGCCGCAAAACAGGGCGCTCAGCAGGGTTACAAGATGGTTGCAGGAGATCTGGCCGCGGGAAAGGGGCAAGTGCATAAATCACTGACTGCCGGATATAACACTTCAAGGAGAACAGGTTAATGGCAGACATCTACTATCCACACCAATATCTGCCATTACCTCAGCAGGATGGCTATGCGTTCCAGCCTATCAGCCCGCTCCGGCGCACAGACCTTACATCCGGTCGTGCGAGGCAGCGCAGGCTGTATACCTCAACTCCCACCCAGGCGTCAGTGACCTGGCTGTTTACCACTGACCCGCAGTGCCAGGTATTTGAAGCGTGGTTCCGGGATGCTCTTACAGACGGTGCATCCTGGTTCTATATGCGCCTGCAGACTCCGGTCGGCACCAAGGACTATAAATGCCGGTTTACGGATAGTTATCAGGGCCCGACGCTGGTTGCGCCTATTTACTGGCAATATACCGCAACGCTGGAATTGTGGGAAAGACCGTTGCCGCCGGTTGGCTGGGGTAACTATCCGGAGCTACTTATCGGCTCTGACATCATTGATATTGCCATCAACAAGGAGTGGCCGCAGGCATGACAGTATTAAACCGGCTCTATGCATCGTCCGGCCCGGAAGTGCTGATTAACACTCTGCAAATCAATGTAGGCGATGACGTTTATTATCTCTGTCAGGGGTATGACGACATCGTCGCTACAGATGAGAGTGGCAATAGCCTGACGTTTACTGCATGCGCTATGGATGTCGCGCTGCCGGCCAGAAACACTGACGGTACGCAGGATTTGAATATAGCGATCAGCAACGTTGACGGGATTGTCTCCACTACTATCCGGAATGCTCTGAGTTCTCTCAGCGGAGCTACAGTGACATACCGGCAATACATTTCCTCTGACCTTTCAGCGCCGTCATCAACGCCTTACACCATGGCTATCAAAACAGGACAATGGACTTCACTGCAGGTGCAAATCACCGCCGGTTACATGAATTGGCTTGATACAGCGTGGCCGCGTTACCGGTACACACTTCCCGATCATCCCGGGCTTCGTTACATCAGCTAAGAGGCTTCCATGTTTAATCCAGATAAATACCTGACTGTCCGCTGGCAGATGGGGGGAAGGGTGTACCCGGTTCTCGACTGCTACGGCCTTGTTCATGAGGTCAGGAGGGATCTTGGGCTTCCGGAGTGGCCGCTGTTTGAGTCGGTCACGAAAGACGGCCGACAGATGGCCGACTTCTGCGATGAATACCGTAAACAGATAAAACCGTGCCAGCCATCTCCCGGCGCAGTAGCAGCCTGCTACAGCGGCGGCCTGATTGGTCATCTTGCCGTGATAGTCGAGATCAATGGCGAACTGATGGCGGCAGAATCCAACCCGAAGCGGAATATCACCTTTATGCCGATGGCCCGCTTTGAGCGGCGATTTCAGAAAGTGGAGTATTACCAGTGACCATCAGAATTTACCCATCAAGACTGCCAGGTGAGCCGCTGGAAACACATGAGCATGGTGACACGACCATTCATCAATGGATGACGGAAAACGTCAGTGGCTATGGGCCAGATAATCCGCAAAGAGTTATCTTCGAGGTCAATCGACGCGCGGTGTCGCCCGGTGAGTGGGCATTATGCTATATCAGGCCAGATGCAGATGTGAAAGTGTACCCAATACCCGGAGCCGACCCCGTCACCTGGGCTGTGGTTGCAGCGGTTGTAATTTCAGTGGCATCAGCGGCGTACTCAATCGTGATGATGTCAAAGCTCGGAAAGGGGGCTTCGACCGCAACGGGCGATCAGCTTAACCTGAATCCGGCGCAGGCCAATACCGCAAAGCTTGGCGACCCAATCCGGGAAATATTCGGCCAATATCGGGTTTATCCGGATTATCTTGTCCAGCCTGTCAGTCGTTTTGATACCAGCGATCCGCAGATTTACCGCACAGAAATGTTTCTCAGTATTGGCGTGGGGAATTTCTCAATCAGCAGTGCAGATATCAAAATCGGGAATACACCTATTTCATCATTCGGAGATGATGCCACGTTTACGCTCTACGCTCCTGGCGCTGACGTGTCTGGCGATAGTCGTGCAGACAACTGGTATAACTCGACCGAGGTTGGCGGCACTACTTCCGGAACGTCCGGCCTTGATCTGGCATCGACGGGCTCAAATAAAGTGAGTATCAGCGCTGATGCTATTGCTGTGTCCGGGAACACTATCACTCTGATAGGGGAAACAGCTTCAGATGATGATGACGATGATACAGCGGCAGAAACTGATACTAAGGTTCCTGACTCCTGGGTGAGCGGGACACTCCTTACAGTGGTTGTACCGGACAGCTTCACAGTAGCGACGGAGTCGGGGCACACGCGGATTTATGGTGATTTCACTGAACTGGCTCCCTACGTCGGAATGCCGGTAAGCGCGGAATGGAGCTCATTCGATTATGACTTATATATTGCGTCGTATGACAAAGGGACTACAGCAGTGCCGGGTGTTGGCGGTAATGCCGCATCAGTAACAGCCAGCGCCGCTCCGACGACATATGACTTCAGTTCGTCTGCATTGTCGTTCACTCTGACCTGGTCAGGCGTGAGATATATCATTTCACTATCTGCCAATTACACCACGATGTCTGGTCTGGTTGACACGATCACAGACCAGTTAACGGGCAGCGGGTTAGTTGCTCAGGATAATAGCGGCCGGCTTGAAATTGTCGAGCCTACAAGCCCGTTCAGTGGGAACAGTATTGGCTACACCGTATTGCCTTCCGCCATATTTGGCGGCTCTCCGGTGGTTGTTAGCGGAACCGCATCAAGTGGCGGGACTCCGGAGGTTTTGCCATCAATCACCCTGGCATATGGTAGTGCGACCGGCACATTGTTTAATGGCATGCCTACCGGTACGCAGAGGATCGCTTTCGGGCCGAAGGGTAACCAGTACCAGATCACCGATGTTGACGGGCTAGCCATTACCGTTGAACGGATTATCGAAGTTGCCGCAACCACAACAACTGCAAGCACGACGAAAGTTGATGCAGACTGGCCGGGGTTTACAGAGCGCACTTTGCTGGACGCCACTGTCACAGGGATTAATGACAGCTACACCTGGATGGGGCCTTTTTTATGCTGCCCGAATGGTGAAACCACTACCGAAGTAGAGCTTAATTTCATCTACCCGCAAGGCCTTGTCGATATCGGAAGTAAGGATGGGGCATGGCATTACCATGAGGTACAGATCACCGTGCAGTATCGTCTCTTAGGAGATACGGAATGGACCTCGGTAACCATTACGCACGGCAACACTACGGTTAATGAAATTGGGTACACCAATGTCATAAATTTGCCGTCTGCCGGTAATTATGAGTTCCGCATGAAGCGTGATACTCCGGTATGGGGCGGTACCACCCGTGATTCTGTGCAGTGGCAGGCGATGAGGTCGAAACTATCCAAACGACCGGGCAGTTACAAAAACATCACCACACTGGGTGTCACTATCCGGACCGGTAACCGCCTAGCGTCACAGTCAGACCGCAGGGTGAGTGTAGTTGCTAACCGTCTTTATGATGGCTACACATCCCGGAGCATCGGCGGTGCACTGAATCATCTTCTCGCCGATACCGGGGCGCAGATAGACACTGACGCCATAAACGCACTGGAAACTAATTACTGGACGCCACGCGGTGAAACGTTCGATTTCTCCGCTGACACTGACAGTACCTCAATGCTGGATATCATGCAGAAGATCGCAACAGCCGGGATGGGGTACTTTCACCTTAGTGACGGGCTGGCGACGGTAGGCCGGGAAGGGGTAAAAAGCTGGTCCGGGGTGATCAGCCCGCAGGAAACAACAGAAGAACTGACGACCTCATTCAAGGCACCGTCCTCGGATGACTATGACGGTGTGGATGTCACGTTTATCAGCTCAACGACCTGGGCTGAGGAAACGGTCCAGTGCCGAACCTCTGATAATCCGACGCCGAATAAAGTGGAGGCATATAAACTGGATGGCGTGGTGACGCAGGATCGGGCTTATCGAATCGGTATGCGCCGCCTAATGAAGTACACCTATCAGCGCTTATCTTTCTCTTTATCCACTGAACTTGATGCGCTGTGCTATCGGTTTGGTGACAGACTGATACTGACGGACGATATTCCCGGCAGTGACACAATCAGCTGTCTTGTCACTGATATGACTTATACCAGCGACCTGATAACCATAGGCGTATCGGAACCTCTCGACTGGACCTTCACCAACCCACGAATTGTTATCCGGTACCAGGATGGCAGTGCATCAGCGTTGCTTACACCCACTCAGATTAATGACTTCACTTTCAGTATCCCTTACAGCGCCGATATTTCACCGGAAACATGGGAGATGAGTATGGGGGCAATTGAGCCGCCGCGGGTGATCTTCTGCAGCTCTGAAAGCGTGGGCTATGACTCACTGGTTTCAGAGATTGCACCGGAGAGTGACGGGACCTGCCAGGTGACGGCTACGGCCTACGATGAACGGTTCTATCAGCATGATGACGATACCTATCTTGGTGACGTCAGCTAATAAAATTTCACAACAACCAACCCGCTCCGGCGGGTTTTCTCATATATGAGGCTTTAAATGGCGCTTAATAATACTGGCAATGCTGTACCTTCAAACTCTCCACTGGACCTGCAGGACAATGCGATCGTTCTTGATGATTTAATCAATGGCGACACTGTTGAGGTTGTTAGCAGGACAGGGAAGAAACTGAAAGGTATTGCAGCACTTCAGGAAATTATTACCTCTCTCGACCTCGGCAGCTTCACATTTTCGGATACAGCGACAGGCATTTCCGGAACTACAGACGGTCAGTATTTCAGGGTTCCTTCTTCCACAGATGACATTGCTTTTATTTATTATAAAAACAGCTCTGGGTCGGCAGTAGAAGTTGCGAAGATTATTGGCAATAATGCGCTTGATAGTGTTGTAGCATACGAAGGGTACCTGGGGGATAAATCTGTTTATAAAACAATTGACGGCAGCGGTATAAACTACCAAGGGGAGCTTGTTGGACAAGCGGGGGCGTCATGTAATGTTATTCCTGTATTATCGTATGATAAGCTTTATTTGACAAATAGTGCTGGAGACCTTGATGCGGGCAGCGGAAGATCTGGTGCATTTTATACGGATTTAAATAACTATTCATCTTCTACAAACATAACATTAATTCAACCAGTTCCCACAGAATTAAAAACATCTTCAGGACTTACTGTGTATAAGCTGGAAATCCCTGAAGATGCAGTGGTGCTATTAATAAACACATCATGGGAATCATTAAATCCAAATGGATTTTCTGTCGATATCTACAGTACGATCACTGCGGCAGAGGGTTCTGACAAAACGGAAACCACAGCAGATAAAATTACAATATCAAACCAGCCAATTAAAGCGACAGACTCAATGACTTCTGTGAATTATAATAAATCGGTTGGCTATGTCAGGGCGGGGAATCTTACGGCATCTGCATATATGCAATGGGATAATTACGGGGTAAACGGGGATGGTAAGTTTTCAGTCCTGAATACAGCAACTTCGGTTGCCATTCCGGTGACAGAGGGTGAAAGGCTATATCTGCTTAATAGCGCTGGAGACTTCGCATTGAATAATGGCAGGGGACTGGCATTCTACAGTGATAAATATTATATCAGAGATGAAAATCTGCTTTCTCTGCCATCACTGGAAGCCGCAGGTAAGGATGCCAATGGGGTAAGTGTATTCACAACTATCGTTCCTCAAGGCGCTGCTTGTATGGTTGTCAACACTGCCTTTACTCAATACAATCCGAATGGGTTTAGTGTCTATATCAGCCCGAAAATAAGCGATATTTACGATAAAGCAACAGGGATTACTGAAGAAAAAATAACAAGCCTGTACGGTAAAAGGATCATCGGTGTGAGCAGGGATGATTTGTCATTGGTTTATTCCGGAAACCTTACACCGCTGACAGCTGAAAACCCGGATGGATACGGCATAAACGGAGATGGCCAGTATGGGTCACTGTACACTGCTAAAAGCGTATCATTGCTCGTTAATGGATATAAAATACTTTATGTTTTCAATACGGCTGGTGATTTCAATTCCGGATCAGGTCGGGGATTATCTTTCTTTTCTGATAAAGAGTCCTGGATTGATAGTAATTATATAAACTCACCATTCTATCCGTGGGTGGGGACAAGTAAATCAGGGTATCTTGTTTACGCAATTGCTGTGCCGGAAAATGCAGAAGCACTGGTTGTTAATACTGCCTTTACTCAATATAACTCTGACGGGTTTAGTGTTGGTATATTCTCCGATCTTGAATCAGCATTAGAGGAGAGTAACTATTATCCTGCAGAGATGTTTACCGGATTAATAAATATTCCTGCATCTGCAGAGAGGCAGGATGACTATTTCGGTCATAACCGTTTTGCTGGGCAGGAAGTATTTGTATTTGGCGACAGCATCAGCACGACGAATTATAATGGCGGCTGGGTTCCGTATTTTGCTACCGCCACCCGATGCCTGTTACAAGACTTTGCGACTAACGGATCAGAAGCTGACCGAATGGTTGATAAGCTTCGTATTGATGGTCTTGCTAGAAGAAAAACAACGGATACTGACGTATGGCCGGTGCCTGACTTCACAGACTGTAAAGCAGTTTTGTTGATGATTGGTACAAACGACCAGCCAGACATTCCGGATCAGACGATTGATCAAATAATTCCCTCCGGGAATGTTTACAATGCCGCTGATGAACTGGCCTACTGGGAAAGTTTCCCTAACAGTTATGTCGGTAATGTCGCTCTTTTCATCGAGTACGTAAAGAGCAAAAACCTGGAATCAGAAATTTTTATCATGAGTAATGTGCATAGACAGGATGATAAGTCCAAAATGGACAGAGTTTCCCTGTTGTGTAAACAGATAGCTAATTACTACTCATTACCTCACATTGACTGCACAAACAACGCCGGATTCAGTTATAAGTTTCTTGCCAAGTACCTCCAGGACGGAATACACCCTACGCGGGAAGGAATGAGAAAGCTGGGGATTTATATCACGAACGCGGTTATCAGCAGCTAAGAGGTAAATATGGCCTTTCCATCCCCCGCAGCAGATTCCGGGCCTGCGGGCGAAGATGGGAAAGGTCGTCTTACTGGAGGTGTCCGGCCAGAAAGTATTTGCCACGGTAGGTGCCGGCCGGTTCATTACTGACGGTGGAATTATCGAAGGTGACGCACTGGACGATACCAGGGTGATCGGAGTGGTGACGTACTTCGTGAAGAGTTTGTGAGTCGGGGCTGAAAATCTAAGGTTGTACCAAATTTTGTACCAACCCGATAATCGTGGTTTTACAATATGATTTAAATCAGTGCATTGAGGTGAATTTCTCATAATCATGGAAAAGGAAGGTAGGCTGTACATCTTTATTTTTCATGCTTTACCGTCCTGTCTTTTACACATAATTTCAGTTGATTCAACTGGTGGTATTTACGTACGTTCAATTTTTCTGCCTTGTTCATTCCTGTACATCCCCGGGGCCTCGGGACTGGCGACCGGCTAATCTGTCTGCTCGTGGTTTACCCGTAAGTGACGACGTCACCGGCTAATCCGTGCAGGCAGGCTGACCCTTTGTCAGCAGATATGAAGAGGGTACAGATACCTGCGTGGTCAGCGCAAGGATATCACCAAAAGGAGTGATCAATTTCAGTTTCCGTTTCAAAGGGCAGGGAAATTATCCTGTTGCTGAATGCCAAAATACGACAGGGTAGTTGATGATGATTTTGCTATGAAAGAGAAGCGGCTGAAGGGGCAGTGGAGCATGTCTCATTTTGTGGCAAAGTACTTCGCTGTGTTTGACATCGTTGTAATTATAGTTATGATCAGATCATAACCTAATGGAAGCCGATATGGAAAGAGATGAAGGGTTAGACTACTTACTTTCACTACATGGCTCCACAGTGTACCGGGATGATGGTTATTGGTGGAAAATTGAAGCCTGGGAAGTTAAGCCTACATCATTTATTCCGCATGGGATCAGGTATAGCTTAACACTGCACGACCAATACAATACCCGCGTCTACGGTATAGACAATGCTCATGGTATAAAAACTCCTAAAAAAGGTCACTATTCAGGAAGAGTAGTTTACGACCATAGGCATCGTACTCCACACGATAAAGGATTCCCGTACGAGTTTTTGTCAGCAGCGCAGCTTCTTGAGGACTTCTTCAGGGAGGCAGAAGAAGTCGTCGCACAACGAGAAAATCGAGGTTAAAAATATGAAAGCTCTTATTGGTGTTATGCCTGAAGAGCACATCCGTCAAAGGATGCTTGCTATAGTTAAAGGCGAGTACAAGCCTGAGCCGGGAGAGCCCAGACTATGGTTTACCTCTGTAAATGCACTGGCTCAGGTTTTAAGTAATGAGAACATTGAGTTACTACAGCTTATGGATGCCCGGCAGCCAGAAACAATCACTGAGCTTGCCGAAATGAGCGGACGACAGAAAAGTAACTTATCGGTTACCTTAAAAACTCTTAGCTCAAGAGGCTTCGTTCGCCTTGAGAAGCAGGGTAAAAGCGTGAAACCGGTGGCGCTTTTCACTGATTTCGAGATACAAATAAAACAAGAGCTTAAGATAAAATTCGCGTCTAAAGCAGCTGCCTGATTTTACTAAATCTTCGTTAACCTACCTCCCGGTGGCTTTTGCTTTCCGGGTTACTGATTTTGTTACTTACTAGCGTCGTAATCTGATCTCTCTTTTCTGATGGCATCCGCGGCATGTTTGTCGAAGCTTTAAACGATGGCGCAAAAGAGTTTTATCGGAAGCCGGGTTTTATCGAACTCAAATCTCCGAATGAAAATTCACTGTTTTTTCCTACCCTTACCCCCGGCCATCGTTAGTATCTTAATCACTGGCATTAAGTCTGGTGTTTTGCGATATCCGTGCTCAGAACGCAGTTCTTTCAGCATCTGCCTCGTTGATTTCCCGGATCACTTTGCAGGGATTACCAACGGCAACCACATTGGGGGGAATATCACGGGATACTACACTACCGGCGCCGATGATTGCACCGTCTCCGATAGTTACTCCGGGCAGAACAGAGCTCCCTGCACCAATCCAGACATTATTTCCGAGGGTGATCGGTTTGGCATACTCCAGCCCGGCATTTCTTCGTGCACTGTCCAGCGGATGTCCGGCGGTATACAGGCCGACATTCGGGGCAATGAAAACATGATCACCGCACCTCACTTCTGCACCGTCCAGGATCACCAGATTGTGATTCGCATAGAAGTGGTCGCCGAGGTGTATATTGCTGCCATAGTCGCAGAAGAAAGGAGGCTCAATACAGGGGCTCTTACCGATACTGCCGGCGATTTCCTGCAGAAGGGCTTGGCGCTGCGACGGTCCCGTCTGGTTATAGCGCATACAGAGGGCCTTTGCCGCTTCCCGGCGAGTGATGATTTCTGCATCATAATTCGGGTCATAAAGCTGGCCATCCGGGACCCCGGTAATGTTATTTATCTTCGTCATACGTTCTCCTGAGCAGAAAAGGCTGTTCAGAGACTAAGCATTTTCTGTCGTACAGGCTATGTTTCTGACAGAGATTTACATTTCACCGGCGGTTATCAGTCTCAGCATAATCCTGAACTGCTGAACCGTGGCCTGAGTCAGACCCGGATCACTGACAGCGATAATCGTTAAACCTGTCCCACCCCGGGAAAATCCCACACGACGGACGAATTTACTGTTCCGTAGGGTATTCACACAGCGCTGAAAGTGGCATTCAGGGTGTGAGAAAATGATTCATTTCAAGGGATAAGGTGACAAGTCTGCAATCTTTCCCCGGCAGGTAATACTCCCCGCTGTGGCGGAGGTTATTGCCGGACAGCCGCCGCGGAAAGGGCTCAGAATAGCACGATGTTTTCTGTTAACCCGTTTGACAGCAGATATCCCCGGTTGGCGATTTACACTTTCTCACAATTGAGAGATGTCAGCAGTGAAAAAATGCCGTAAAAAGGCGTCTAAAACCTGTCAACCCACCCAAATTATTGAGGAATTTAGCTTGAAAAGGCGTCTGCTTATTACTGTATCGGGTATGATTTTACTGGCGTCAGCGGCACATGCCGATGACACTACCTTCCCTGTTTCAATGACGCCACCGCCTATCAACGCGGCCTCCTGGGTGTTAATGGATGCGACCACCGGGCAGGTGCTGACAGCCGGTAACCCCGATGAACGACGTAATCCCGCCAGTCTGACTAAACTGGTGACCGGCTATGTGGTTGACCGGGCAATTAATGCTAAACGAATCTCTCCTGATGATATCGTCACCGTCGGTACCGATGCCTGGGGTGCAGGTAATCCGGTATTTAAAGGCTCTTCTCTGATGTTCCTCAAGCCTGGCGATAAAATCAGTGTGCGTGATCTGAGCCGGGGGGTCATTGTCGATTCAGGTAACGATGCTTGTGTGGCGCTGGCTGATTATGTCGCCGGAGGTCAGCAGAATTTCGTTGCGATGATGAACCAGGTCGTGGCCAACCTCGGTCTGAAAAACACCCATTTCGAAACCGTTCATGGTCTGGATGCCCCGGGGCAGTACAGTACCGCACGGGATCTGGCGATTGTCGCAAGAGCCATTATTCATGGCGAGCCGGAGTTCTACCACATGTACAGTCAGAAGACGATGACATGGAATGGTATTACTCAGAACAACCGTGTCGGGCTACTGTGGGATAACAGCCTGCATGTGGACGGAATGAAAACCGGTCATACAGAAACTGCCGGCTTTAACATTATCGCCAGTAATATCATAGGAAACCACCGTCTGATTGCGGTGGTGATGGGTGCTGACAGCCCTAAAGGCCGTGAAGATCAGGCAAGGAAACTGCTGGTCTGGGGACAGAACAACTTCGATACCGTACAATTATTCCATGCCGGCAAACCTCTGGGAACGGAGAATGTCTGGTACGGTAACCCGCATACGGTGAATGTAGGTTCTGCGAAAGACGTCTATCTGTCGTTACCTCGTGGTGAAATCAACAATGTTAAAGCGAAATATGTACTGACGAATAAAGAGCTGGATGCTCCGCTGACTCAGGACCAAACGATTGGTGAAATCCAGGTGATGGATAAAGACAAACAAATTGCCAGCTATCCGTTAGTCGCCTTACAGAGTGTGGCTAAAGGTGGCATCATTACCCGCATCACCGACTACATTAAGCAGAAACTGTAATCCTTCTGCCCTGTGGATTTGTTCAGCCCCGGTCTTTACCGGGGTTTTTTTATGTTTTCCGACGGTGACCGCCATGAATTGCAACGGATCTTTTTTTTGTAATATGCAAAAATAGAGGTCTGAAAAGTCCAACGGAACATGATTTTGCGCCCTGACAAGCCCATATCCCGACCTGAATTCTGGCTTTACCGCCATTACCAGACCGTTCATGGTGTGCGTATCGCCATTGCTTTTTTGCTGTCTTTTTTGCTGGTCCGTTTATTACACATCCCTGAGGGTAGCTGGCCACTGATCACGCTGGTGGTGGTTATGGGGCCTATCTCTTCCTGGGGAAATGTGTTTCCGCGAGCTGTACAACGTATTATCGGTACGATTGCCGGTTCTGTATCGGGGCTGATAGCCCTGAAGATAGAGTTGTATTCGCTGCCGCTGATGCTGGCCTGGTGCGGTATTGTGATGTTTGTCTGTGGTTATCTGACCTTAGGTAAACGGCCTTATATGGCCTTACTGATCGGCATTACCCTCGGTGTGGTGGTCGGAGCTCCGCCCGGTGATTTCCTGACCGCATTATGGCGGGGAGGGGATGTCATTTTTGGATCCGTGCTGGCCGTCATCTTCACCGGGATTTGGGCGCAGCGTGCCTATACCTTCTGGCGCATCAGAATGTCGGATGCATTAATCGCCTCACTGAAAATCTACCAGACCGGTTTATCACCGAATTTACTGGAAAAACCCCGCCTGAATACCTCTATTCAGCAACTGACTTCCGGTAGTGTGAAAATACGCTCCCTGCTGGAACCTTCCAGTAAAGAGACACGCATTCCTAAATCGGTGTTTGAAGCCATCCAGACTATCCAGCGAAATATGGTCTATACGCTGGAGATGCAGATCAATGCGTGGTGGGCTTCGCGGGAGAGTCATCTGCTGCTACTGAATGCACCGACATTGCGTCGTACCCAGGCGCTGACAGAAAACCTGTTCCGTACACTTTCCGGGATGTTGAAAACCGGGAAAACCGACCAGGTCTCTGCCACCATTGCAGAGCTTGATGAAATGAAACGTGAACTGAGCGGTTTGTTATCGAAGGCTGAACATGCGAAAGCAGAAGCGACACCCGTGTATGGTTACGTCTGGCTGAGTCTGGAGTTACATGGTCAGCTGGTACGGTTACATGAACTTATCCGAATGGTGTTGCGAAAGTAATCAATCAGTATCGTGTGAAATGCCATTCCTTTGCGCTAAGATAAGGTATTGAAAAGTTTTAGAAGTCACAGTAGTGATGCCGGGACTTCATTTGAACCCAACCGATTCTGAAACTCACGCCTGTCCGAACAGGCGTCAAACAAAGGTGTTATCATGGAAAATGCCAAACAATCCTTCCAGGACGTACTCGAATTTGTCCGTATGTTTCGCCGTAAAAACAAGCTGCAACGCGAAATTGCTGATAACGAGAAAAAAGTCCGCGATAATCAGAAGCGTGTACTGCTGCTGGATAACCTGAGTGAATATATTAAGCCCGGGATGAGTATCGAAGCGATTCAGGAGATCATCGCCAGTATGCGCAGTGATTATGAAGACCGGGTCGATGAATACATCATCAGAAATGCTGATCTCTCCAAAGAACGCCGGGATATTTCGAAAAAACTGAAAGTGATGGGCGAGCAGAAAACGATGCAGGGTGAAGTGAAAAAATAACCCCGTCTTTCATCGATGCCCGGGTATTGACCCGGGCGTTACATTGAGAATGTTTTCTCTCTCCGGTTGTACGACCGGGAACCCGCTTTATACCTGCTGCAGGCAGATACCCTGAGGCGTTGATTGATACTCCCCCGCATCTACGGGCGACGGATATTCCCACTCTCTGCCTGTTATGTTCAGTTTCTGACAATGTGATTGCGACCTGTGGTCACACAGGAACCATCTCTTTTCAGGCCATATCACCCGAAAGCAGGGTATCATGCCTTACGGCCGATTCCGGTCAGAGCTGATAGTGACACCGGTTTGTAACTCTCATACGGAGAAATCATCATGCACTGCTTTAGTCAGGCAACCTTTGACGTTCGTCTTGAATGGGGAATGCCGGCCATCGATTATCTGGCAGCCGATGCCGATTGTATCGTCATTATTGATGTTATGTCTTTTTCTACCTGTGTGAGCGTGGCTATCGATAACGGTGCCCGTATCTATCCGTATCTCCGTAAAGACGCCTCAGCAACGGAGTATGGGGAGAAAAGAGGGGCCGTTACTGCACATTTTGAAAGGCGACACGGGAGTGAGGGCTACACACTCTCGCCGGTTTCACTCAGGAAAATAGGCCAGGGAGAGAGACTGGTATTACCCTCGCCGAATGGCTCTGCGATTTCGTTCAGGGCCAGGGAAACGGGCGCAGCCATTTTCAGTGGATGCTTCAGGAACAGAACGGCTACAGCAGAAGCCTGTCGTAACTTTCAGCGAATATTACTGGTGCCTTGCGGAGAACAGTGGCCTGACGGAGGTCTGCGACCTTCGGTTGAAGATTACATTGCCGCCGATAGTATCATTGAAGCTATGGGACGGGGCAGGTGTTCGCCTGAATCATTGGCGGCATTATCGGCCTGGCAACATTACCGTCAGCAAAATCCGGGACTTCTCGCAGAGTGTTCGTCGGCATGCGAATTACATGAGCGTGGTTTCGGTGAGGATGTCGCGCTTTGTCTGGAAACGGATCGTTCTTCATTGGCCTGCCGGTTGTATGGTGAGTATTATGCTGAATACCAGCCATAAATCTACGGCTTAAAGGTTATGGTGAACTATACGCCCGTATTTTCACTGCTCAAATTTTCAGAATATCTTTGCCCCATATTCGTCGCCTGGCGATACCCTCTCTCCGGGAAATATCCTCCGTACGTATTCTGAAATAATATGCACTGCATAGTGTCAATGTTGTGTGGCCCGCAACGTCTTGCCTGCCCTGTTTGCGGGGGCGTTCTTCTGTGCAGGGATGGCTGTTACTCCCTCTGCGGGCAGGGCAGATAGAAAGATAACGTGATGATAATAAACGACAAAGCTGGGTTGTGTGACATCGGGAGGGAATGCTATAAATGATAGTTCTGTTAACATGGAGCCTGAAATGAAACTATTTGCCGGGACAGAATCCAGCTGGTCGCTGAGAGCGCTGCTCTGTATGGAGATTGCCGGGATACCCCCGGAACCGGGTATCTTTGACCTCAGCAACGAAGAGAGCAGGCGGGAACTCAAACGCTTATCACCGACCGGGCGGGTGCCCGTGCTCAGGGACGGTGATGTTGTTGTTTATGATTCACTGTCTATCACAGAGTACTTAAACGAAAGTAAACCCGGCTTACTGTATTCCGCAGAGGCAGCCTTACGGGCTGAGGAAAGGAGCTTATGTGCCGAATTACACTCAGGTTTTGCTGAGGTCCGCCGGCAAATGCCATTTGTTGCCTCCGGTGAAACGGCGCCGGTAGCGTTATCCGCGGAAGCGGAAGCAGAAATCGAACGTATCGGAATTATTTTTGCCGCGACCCGGGGTGGGTTCTACCGAGGAGAGACTCCGGGGGCAGTGGATGCCTTCTATTCAGTGATGGCATATCGTCTGGCCTCCTATGGTGTTCATTTCACGGGGCGGGCGGGGCATTATCAGAACGCCCTGACGGAATGGCCGTTATTCAGAAGATCTTTATCCCGTCTTTGCCCAAAAAGATGCCCGGGGGACGTTGTCATCGTCGTTGATAACTATGACCGTGCCCCGCCAGAAACGGGGGGAGTTTGTTCTTCTGATTAATCCCCCGGTTGCCTGTGAACCATTCAACCGGGGGCAGTCATCAGCAGGGGGTCAGACGGCCTGCCGTGTTTGCTGATAAACCTGCAGGTTGACATATACTGCATTCAGGAGCGGTACGGGGACGGCGTGTGCATTGGCTCTGTCGACCAGGTCCCCGATGATCTGGTCTGCCTCCACAGAGAACCCCTGGTCTAAATCCCGGTACATGGAGGATGTGAGCGGAGTTTCGGGGTTACTCAGCATCTGGAGGGTACCGGCAATGACCGCCGGGCGTTGCTGATAGCCGCAGGCAGTGATCACGGCTAATACTTCACTGAACAGGCTCTGTAGCAGTACTCCGCCACCGGCAGAACGCACGACCTGTTGAGTGTTGCCCCTCGACAGGCAGGTCACGGCACCCAGCGTACTCAGCAGTAACCATTTTTCCCACATATCATTCTGAATGGTCATGGATAGCCGGTTATCAAACCCGCAGCCACTCAACACGGCATCCACCTGACGCACGCGTGCTGAATCACTGCCGTCCTGCTCACCGTAGTAAAGCTGATGCAGCGCAGACATTTGCAGAATTTCACCTTGCTCATTCAGCGTGGAATGGATTTTACACAATCCCCCCAGCACCTTATCTTTACCGAACACCTCAGCCAGCGTGCTGATATGTCGCATACCGTTCAGCACCGGTAAAATCAGCGTCTGCTCACCGACCGCGGGGGTAATGTCATGGATGGCCTGTGAGAGCCCGAAACTCTTCACTGTGAGGAGGATCAGGTCAAACGGGCCACTGATCTCCCCGGCCTTTAGCAACTGTGGCTGTATCGCAAAACGTCCGGCATCAGCATGAACCACTAACCCGTGCTTTTCGAGAGCAGCAGCGCGTTTTTCACGGACCAGAAAGGTCACATCCCGCCCGTGACGTGCCAGGCAGGCACCGAAATAGCCGCCTGTAGAGCCGGCACCCACAACCAGTATTCGCATATTCCATCCCCTGTCATGTTTTAGTCTCAGGTTCTACCTTAAAAGGCGGACGCCAGAAACACCAGCCAGCAAGGTCAGAAATTATTACAATTCTGCAAGCGAAGATTTTGCAAGGTATGCGGGCTATCTCAGGGGATCTGGCAAAGATGTGCCTCCGGCGGCCAAAAAAGCCATATCATCGGTGCGGGGATCATCGTTAAAATAGCTAAAACAGTTCAGTACGGGATAATAAGTCATGAAGGATCAGAAAGCACCACTGCTGACAGTGGATAAGATCAACTACAGGGCCGGCGGGTCGCAAATCCTCGGTGATATTTCACTGACACTCAATGCTGGTGAGTTTACTCTGATCACCGGACCTTCAGGGTGCGGAAAGAGCACGTTACTAAAGATTATTTCTTCACTGATCAGTCCGCAGAGCGGGGAGATTACGTTAGGCGGTAAAAAGATTACGCACTATTCGCCGGAAGAGTATCGTCAGCAGGTATCTTACTGCGCACAAACCCCGTCACTGTTTGGCAATACGGTTGCCGATAACCTGCAGTTTCCCTGGATGCTGCGTCGCAAAACAGCCGATAACCAGCAACTGATCAAAGAACTGCAACGGTTTTCATTACCGGCAAACATACTGGATCAACCGGTGACGGAGCTCTCAGGCGGAGAAAAACAACGTATTTCACTGATCCGTCATCTGCAGTTTTTACCTCAGATCCTGCTGCTGGATGAAATAACCAGTGCATTGGACGAAAAAAATAAACGCCAGGTGAACGATATTATTCATCACTATGTGCGTGAAAATAATCTGGCCGTCCTGTGGGTCACTCACGATGTGGATGAAATACGCCATGCAGATCATGTGATCCGCTTAACGCCTCCCTCCGCAGCGCAGGAAGGAACCCCCTCAGAAAATACAAAGGAAGACGCGAGTGAACCAGCATAATATCACCAATGGATCGCTTATTATGTCGCTGGCCTTAGTGCTGGTGGCGATTGTGATCAGTTACCGGGAAAAACTGGCACTGGAAAAAGATATTTTGTGGAGTATCTTCCGGGCCGTTGTACAACTGGTGATTGTCGGTTACGTATTAAAGTATCTGTTTGACCTGAACAATGCCTTTCTGACGGTATTAATGGTGCTGTTTATCTGTTTCAATGCGGCCTGGAATGCCAAAAAGCGCAGTAAATATATAGATAATGCTTTCCTGATGTCATTTGTCGCCATCACTACCGGTGCCGTCCTGACGTTACTGGTGCTGGTGCTGACCGGGTCGATTGAGTTTCAGCCTATGCAGGTGATCCCGATAGCCGGAATGATTGCCGGTAACGGTATGGTTGCGGTCGGGCTTTGTTACAATAACCTGGGGCAACGATTTGCCAGCGGACAGCAGCAAATTCAGGAGATGCTCAGTCTGGGAGCGACCCCGAAGCAGTCGTCTGCGGGACTGCTGCGGGAAAGTATTCGTGCCGCGATGATCCCGACCATTGATTCAGCGAAAACCGTGGGGCTGGTTAGTCTGCCGGGGATGATGTCCGGATTGATCTTTGCGGGAATTGACCCGGTAAAAGCGATTAAATATCAGATAATGGTGACCTTTATGCTGTTATCTACCGCCAGTCTGTCGACTATTATTGCCGGCTATCTGGCCTACCGCCGGTTCTATAATGATCGCCATCAGTTGGTCATTAAATCCCCGCGCTAATGCTAATCTGCACACAGTAAAAACGCTCCGGGGGCGATGCTTTCCTTCCTCCCGGAACGTTGTCCTCTGATGACAGCACCGAAGAGTGCCAGGTCAGTCACAGAATATTCTGGTCCTGACTGTGCATGCCGGTGATCGTGTTACGGTAAATCCTCTTTCCGAAGGTGGCCGGATAACGGGCCACCGCTGGCAGAGCCATGCAGGGTGTTCTGTGTCCGGCGGGCAACCCGCCAGATCCGCAAAGCAGATAATTTTCAGAGTGAAATACCTTACGGTGTCACACTCCGGAATAACTGATTGCGGGCTTTTGAGGGCGATGTTAGTCTTCCGGGACGAAAACCGCATAAGTAACCGAATAATGTCCCACTTAGTACATCCAACACCAGAAGAAATAAAGAGCATCAGGGAAGAGCTTGGCCTGGGGCGTGCTGAGTTCGCCAGTGTGCTTGGGATGCCTGCTCACGGCGAACATACCGTCGGTGAATGGGAGTCCGGGCAGCTTATGCCTTCTGTAGCCAAACGGAAGGCTATCCTGAACATGGGTAAAAAACTGCAAAAACATGCACAGGAAGCGCCTTTCCGGCAGCCACCGCAGTCGGAAAGCCGGTTTACATTTATCGATCTGTTTGCCGGAATCGGCGGGATCCGCCTGCCTTTTCAGCGCCTGGGCGGGCACTGTGTTTTTACCTCGGAATGGGATAAATACGCCCAGAAAACCTATCTGGCCAATTACGGAGAAATGCCGGTCGGCGACATCACCCGGGTCAGGGCCACGGAGATTGCCGATCACGATGTGCTGCTGGGCGGGTTTCCCTGTCAGGCTTTTTCTCTCGCCGGGCGTAAGCAGGGCTTCAGTGATACCCGCGGAACCATGTTTTTTGAAATTCAGCGCATCCTGGCCGCGAAAAAGCCAAAAGCGTTCCTGCTGGAAAATGTTAAACAGCTTCGGGGACATGATAAAGGCCGCACCCTGAAAACCATTATCGATATTTTACAGGGTAAGCATGTGCAGGCTATTCCTGATGATGTCCCGATGAGTGAAGAGGCCCGGCGGGCATTGTCTGAAAAGCTGAACTACTGGGTCGATTTCCGTGTATTGCGTGCGGGAGATTTTGGCGCGCCTCAGAACCGTGAGCGGGTTTATATTGTCGGTTTTGATAAAGACTATTTCAGCGGTGTTGATTTCGACCAGGTCTTCCGGTGGCCGGAACCGCCTTGTACGCCGACCCGGGTGGGTGACATTTTACTGCAACCGCAGCAACTGGCGGCACTGATTGCCAGAAAAGGCAAAGACGTTTATACCCTGTCCGATAAACTGTGGCTCGGCCACCAGAAAAGGCGTTCGTCTCACAAGCAGCGCGGAAACGGCTTTGGTTACAGTCTGTTTAACGCTGACAGTGAGTACACCAATACTCTTAGCGCCAGGTATTATAAAGACGGTTCAGAAATACTGATTGAACAGCACGCTGAAGGGAAAAACCCGCGAAAACTGACGCCGAAAGAGTGTGCCCGTTTACAGGGATTCCCCGATGATTTTATCGTTGATGCCGTTTCACATGGTCAGATTTATAAACAGTTCGGTAATTCCGTTTGCATGAACGTTATCGCTGCGCTGGCAGGACAGATGGTCAGTGCGCTGGAAGCCGCCAGCCGGTTACGTCGGGGCGAATGAGAAGGGCGGACCTCTGTTATTCGATAACGGTGCGAGGCACCGTATCGATATAACCTGCCTGAGGCCATGTTTTTTTCAGACTACAGAGCCACCATTGCCAGCGTACTGTCCGGCGCAATACGGCTGGTGGCAATAAACATCGGTGATATTCCCGGGGGCCGTCCAGGCCCGCCGGACAGCATCGATGACAGTGCCGATGAAATATTCGCAATGGCCAGTGTTATGCCACTGACTGTCCCTGCCGATGCCTTCGGCACCCTATGAATCCCTTCCGATCCGTAAACCTATAGCCATCACGTTGATTATCCGTCCGTCCGGAGCCTGCCTGAAGTGTTGCCATTAAACAGAGTGCGGTCAGCCGCAGGGCAGTGGCCCCGGCCGGGTGTGATGGCGAGGGTATCTATCGTTATCAGCCCTGCCGTAGTCGCATTTTTATGTCAGAAGAGAACCTTTTGATCACCTCCGGTACATTTCCGGCATCTTTCGGAATGCCATTGGCAGAAAAATGTCCCGCAGGGGGAGCGCAGGTTTATGGATGCTAATTTATTTCCTGAGTTATTTTTATAAGCCTAAGGAGAAAAGACAGCATACAGAGGGGGAAGAAATGTCGGGATTTTTATTTCCATCGCCGGCGATGCAGACAGGCAATGCGCGCGACATTATAACCGCTATCTGGCTCCGCACCTTCTTTTAATAATGTTATTATTCATTGTGTTACGTTCAGTTTCTTCCGGGGGTTCGGGACACGGAATATCGTTTTTCTGTGCGGTGATTGTTCTGTCGTCCGGCAGTGTTATCGATAAATAAGGCAAATAAACAGACCCGCTTATGATCACGATCAATATGAGAGGGAGAGAATATCACCATCATAAACCCATTAAAGGTCACATGACGGGAAGCTGAAATGATTAAAGAAACTAAATTACCAAGAACGGTAACATCACCGAAAAAATTCTTTATTGGCACCGATATGTTGTCGAAAATCGATGACTTCGTGAAAGATTTTGGCGATAACACCCTGATCATTACCGATGAATTTATTCTGCCAAAAGTGCAGGAACAGGCATTGCCGGCCCTCCACGCTGCCGGACTGAAAGGATGTGCTGAGAAGTTCCGCTATGAATGTTGCCGGAAAGAGATCGACCGTCTTCAGGAATGTGTCCGTGCCAGCGAAGCGAATATCATTGTCGGCGTCGGCGGAGGTAAAACGCTCGATACCGCTAAAGCGGTTGCTTTCTACCTGAAACTGCCGGTGGTACTGTTTCCGACGATTGCTTCTACCGATGCGCCTTGTACTGCTCTGGCGGTCATCTATACCGAAAGCGGAGAGTTTGACGAATATCTGTACTTACCGCAGAACCCGGACGTCGTGGTTGCCGATACTTCGATTATCGCAGCCGCCCCTTTGCGCTTCTTCTCCGCTGGCGTCGGCGATGCGTTAGCGACCTATTTTGAGGCCCGTGCCTGCTATGCGGCGGATGGCATTAACCTGGTGTTGCATAAACCGTCAAGAACCGGACTGGGGCTGGCTGAGCTATGCTACCGTCTGCTGAGTGAAAATATCGATGCAGCTATGGACGCTGTGGCTAACCACCTGACCACCCCGGCGCTGGAGCAGACCATTGAGGCGACGATTTATCTGAGTGGTGTCGGGGCCGAGGCGGGTGGTCTGGCGGCGGCCCATGCAGTCAATAACGGCATGTCAGTGGTGCCTGATCTGCATAAAGCGCAGCACGGTGAGAAAGTGGTCTTTGGCCTGCTGACGCAGTTGGTGCTGGAAAATGCCCCGCAGGAAGAGTGGGACAATGTGGTGCGTATTGTGAAAGCGGCAAAACTCCCGCTGACACTGGAAGATATGGGCCTGAAAACATTTGTCGAATCTGAATGGCGTGAAGTTGCGCGTATTGCCTGTGCACCGGGCGACACGATGAACAATATGCCGATGGAACTGACGGTCGATGATGTATATAACGCGATGGTGACTGCCAATACAATAGCGCACCGGATGAAAGGCTGATTTCTGCCTCCCGTCGTGATCCATCTCTGGGGTGGCCCGCGACGGTGAAATAGCTGTTCTGTGACCCCCGTCATCCTTATCCGCTGACCCTGAACCGGGCGGTGGATTTTTTTTGCCGCATAAACCGCAGTTCCTTTCCCGGGAGCAAATGCTTTCCTCCGTAAGCCGGCTTCACAGTCACTCACACCCTGATGAAAATATTGGCGTAAACTCGCGGTCGGATGATTCAGTCGCTGTTTTCGGTCTTCGTTTGTCGTCAGCCAGGGCATGACAAAACGTATCAGAGCGCACCGTCATTACGCCTTTCACCGCTGAATTGCTCATTTTTAGTCGCTATTTTGCGCTTTCCTGCCTCGCCATTTCCGGTCCGCTTTTTACTGTCACCGGCAATATTGATAAATAAAATCACCGAATGATCCGGCCGTATCACACGCCGGTGTGAACGGATTCTGCTGCCAGGTCATCGGTGCATGTCCATAACTCCCTGACGTTATGCAGAGCACGTTGGCGACATAACAGGCAGCAGGGCGAAAAAATCGCTCGTTAAAACATCATTTATTTCTGTTTGTATCTGAATGTAATGTTTTCTATTGCAATTGATTATCGTTTGTAAAATAATTCTCATTATCATTTTTTAGGTAATGCAGTCTTATCTTTTCTGAGTCTTTTTTCAGGATGACATCACGACAGATAAGTCCCTGCACCGTCGGTAAGAGGAAGGCGAGTTTGTGTAGTCTGTGGATTCCTGAAGCCGGGGGGGAAGTCTCCGCCGCCGATGCACGGAGGAAAGCAACGGTTAACGTGTCTGTGATGATGTCTGTGGGGGTTCATGCACTGCTGATCTTTGCCATGATTTCTCATGCGCCCTCCCGGGTATTGATGAGCGGAGGCGGACAGAGCAACGCTTCTTCTGCCGTTCCGGTCTTCACCGCGGTACAGGTGAACCCGCAATCTCCCGAACGACTGCCACCGAAAGTATTGCCGGTGACTGTCGGGACCCCGGCACGATCACCATTACCGGTCAGTGAGCGCGGCACAGTGGCCTTGCCGGCCATGAAAAAGATCCCACACGCCTCAGAGAAGCCTTCCCGGGCGGTGCGGGCAGCGCATTCCACCGGAAAAAGTGTCGCGGTTACCCGGCCCCGGGTGGCCGGCAGAATACAACCTGTTTCTGTTCAGCGACGACCGCCCGGGGTGACGAAACCCCGGCTTGCCAGCAGGGCAATGTCTGACGGAGCTTCTTTGGAAAATATTGCCCGGGTTCCCCCGGAAAATGCCGGTACCGGTAATACAGCGACGACCCGTGCAGGTGCCGGGGAACATCCTCATGCCACCGTCAAAGCCTTAACCCGCAGGGTCAATTATCCGCAGCGTGCGAAAGCGTTGGGCGTCGAAGGCAGAGTAAAACTGCGCTTTGATGTCACCGCGGACGGTACGGTTACTCATGTCCGGATCACAGAAGAAAATCCCGCCGGTGTATTCAGCGGAGGACTTTATAAAGATATCGCCCGCTGGCGTTATCAGAAGGGGGCTGCGGCCGAAAATCAGACCGTCACGATAATTTTTAAACTCAGTGGGGCGGTGGCTCTGGCGGATTAATAAATTTTTATCACATAACATCTTTGGGAATACTTCGTGGGAAACAAAATAACCTTTATCGCGGCAATAGTTTTATTGCCGGGGGCGGCGTTCGGCCTGGAAAATAATCGTGCTGATACAACGCCGGAGGAGCAGACACAGGAAGATACTATCCTGGTACGTACGACGCCGACCAGTCAGTCGATGGGAACGCAGATACTCGATAAAACACAGATAAACCAGTTTCCGACCGGAAACGGGAGTGTGCCAGAGTTACTGAAACATAATCCCGCGGTCCGGTTTGCTAATACTACCGACAGCAGTACCACCCCCGGAGAAATCGCGCCGGAAAATGTCTCTTTCCACGGTGAGAAATTTTATAACAACAATTTCACCATTGACGGGCTATCGAATAATAATACGGTGAATCCCGGGGCTAATGGCGGCGAATTCTCCGCAACCCCGGACGGGTATTCTCCCACCGATTTGCCCGCCGGCGGGACGCAGTCCTTCTGGATAAATTCCGAACTTATCGAACAGTTAGAGGTATTTGATAGCAATATCTCGGCCAGATATGGCGGATTCGCCGGCGGCGTGGTCGATGCGCGGCTGAAAGACCCGCAAACCGGACGCGCCTCCGGCCGGATAGCCTACCGCACCACACGCTCCGCCTGGACCCGCTATCATATTGATGCGGATGAGGCAGAAGATTTTGATTCCGCGACCAGCCTGACCAGTCAGCCGAAATTCAGAAAAGAAACCTATTCTGTTTCTGTGAACCAGCCACTCAGCGATAACGCGGCCCTGTTGTTCGCCTATAACCGTCAGCAATCGACAATCCCGTATTACCAAAGTTACCTGGGGGAGTGGAGCAACCAGAAACGGTTGTCAGAGACCTATTTACTGAAAGGCACCTATCTGGCAGATAATGGCGACACCCTCCGACTGACCGGCATGTATTCGCCGCATTCTTCGGAATATTATAAAGCCAACGTGAAAAACGGGGCCTTTACCAATACGGGTGGCGGCTACCGTCTGAATGCGGAGTGGGAGCATCTGACCGGGTGGGGGAAAGTGACCAGCCTGGCGGGTTATCAGTATGAACAAAATAAGATTTCTCATCAGTCAGATCAGTTACTTACCTGGTATAAATCGTATGCTTCGGCGGGATTTGTGTCAGATACCATTGACTGGGTCAGCTCACCGGCCACTAAAAATTATCAGACGGCATTGATCGGCGGTTACGGCACCTATTCCACAGAGAAACGCACTCTCACGCTGAAACAGGATTATGAACTGAATCCGCTGATGTCGGGACCGGTGGCACATCAGGCAGATGCTGGCTGGGAGATTGACCGCTACAGTGCCCGGTATCAACGGTTTAATGATGTCACCCTGTCCCGGGGAATAGCGACCGTGGATACCGGAGTTGTTTGTCAGTCCGGTGATATTTACTGCATCAATGGTGAGCAATATTTTAAAAACCTGACGGTTTACCCGGCGCGGGAAGTCGCCGCCAGTTATACGGATTATGCGTTCTATTTTCAGGACAGCATGAGCGTAGGCAAGCTGGAAGTCACGCCGGGCGTCCGGGCTCAGTATGATGATTTCCTGAAAAATCTGACTCTGGCACCGCGTCTGGCCGCTTCTTATGATCTGTGGGATGACCATTCCACCCGTCTGTTCGGCGGAGCCAACCGCTATTACGGCCAGAGCCTGCTGGCGTATCAGTTACGCCAGGGGATCAGCAGCTATTCGGTACGGACCCGCAGCAGTGCTTCCGGGGCCTGGAGTGACGGAGAGCTTAAAACCGCTTCCATTGATTATGCCACTTCATCCCTGAAAACCCCTTACAGTGATGAGTTATCACTGGGCCTTTCACAGCGAGTGCTGAACTCGGTATGGACCCTGAAATGGGTTAACCGTCAGGGGAAAGATCAGTTTGGCCGACAGACGGTAACGAATGATGCCGGTGAGCGGGCTTATATTCTGGCGAACAATGCCAGAACCCGTGGCAATACCTTTTCACTGACCGGCGAGCCAGTCAGCCCGAAAACCTTTTCCTGGGGTGAAATGCGCTGGTCGGCGGGAGCCAGTTATACAAAGAATAAATCCAGCTCACAAAGTTATTACGATGTCAGTGATACCGATGACAATAAAGTGATCGTCGGTGGCCGGTTAATGGATAAAGGCGAAATGGATGCGCTGGATTTCAACACCCCCTGGACGGCTTTCGTTAACCTGAATACCTACTTCCCTGCATTACGTCTTAACTGGAACCAGAATCTGGGATATACCGCCGGATACCGTGGCTATACCACCACGTCTGTCAGTTGCCCGGCAGAGGGCAGTGTCTGCGGAAATTATGAAGGCAATGCCACCCGTTATGACCAGACCCGATACAAAGATTATTTCTCTTATGACTGGCACTTCAGTTACCTGCAACCGACCTACGGGCAGCAGAGCGTTGAGCTGACGCTCGATGTGATTAACGTACTGGATAATGTTATCGCCGCCTCCCAAACCACCGGCAGCAGCAGTAAAACGGTGACATATAAAACAGGTCGTCAGTTCTGGCTGGGTGTGGCTTACAACTGGTAACCGGCAGGTTTTTTACGAAATAGTCATGCCGCAAGGCTGCGGCAGAGGATAGTCCTGGAATGAAACAGATGAAGTGGGTAGTGGTTTTTCTGTCAGTGTTTACCAGTTCATGGGGGATCGCGGGGGAAAAACTCAGCGGTTTCCCCCGCATTATTGAAGGTCAACTGGCTAACGGCTTCAGTTATACCCTGGTGCCGATGGAAGGCTATCAGCACCGGGTGGATATCCGGCTGAGTGTCGATGCCGGGTCACTGGATCAGCAGGCGAATGAACCTGCTGTCGCGCATATGGTCGAGCATATGGTGTTCCGTGGCAGCCGGCAGTATCCGCAGGGGGTCGCCAGTCTGTTACAAAGCCACGGCTGGCAACGGGCCCGCCAGTATAACGCCATGACTAACTATGAGCGTACGCTGTTTATGATGAGTCCGCCCGATGGCAGCGCGGGCATTCCGCTGGCGATGAAGGCGCTGAGCCAGATGACCGGGGCGGCCAGTATCACCGATGCGGATTTACAAAGTGAGCGGCGGATCATTATGGAGGAATGGCGGGGACAGCTGGGGGTCGCCAGCCGCATGAATCAGCAACGGGTTGCCGCTCTACGGGAAGGGTCACGGTATCCGTCCCGGCCACCGATTGGCGATGAAAAGTCTATTCAGGATACCGGTGCCGGGGCACTTCGCCAGTTTTATCAGCGCTGGTACCGGCCGGGGAATATGCGGTTACTGATCATCGGTGATTTTGATGTGCAGCAGGCCCGGCAGTTGATCACCGACGCCTTTCAGGACATGCCTGCTGCGCCGGTCAGCGCCAGAAACTACTATGAACCGGTGCTGGCAAACCAGCTACGGGTCGTCCGGCTGCAGGACAGTCAGAGTGGCAATAGCCAGGTATCGCTGGTCAGCCGGTTCTCACCAGGGCCGGACACTACGTTAACGCAGCGGCTGGTCAGCCAGATAGCGCTGCAGGTGCTGACACGTCAGTTACAAACCTCCGGGCCGGACGTTCAGGCCACCGGCAGTCGTATTATTGTCCGCAAATCGGCTATTGGCAGAGACACGCAGGCACTGGGATTATTTGTGGATGTAACGCCGGGTCAGCATCAGCAAGGTCTGACCCGCCTGCTGCGTGAACGTGAACGTTTTCTGCGCTATGGTGCCGATCCCGCAGATATTGCCGACGAACGGCAGGCCATCCGTGAAGCAGCGATAGCAATGGCAGCCCGGCCGGAACAGCGTGACTTTAGCGGGTGGGTCCGTGAACTTTCTGTCCGCTGGGAGCAGAAACAGCCATTCACTGACAGTCAGCAGCGGGGTAAAGCCATCCTTTCACTGACGGACAGCATTACTGACGCGCAGGTTAATCAGCAGATCACGGACTGGCTGCTGGCCGGCGATCAACTGGTGCAGTTCGGGATCCCGGGGAGACGCACGGCCAGGCTGCCGGACTCTCAGGAGGTACGCCGGCAGATGGCGGAGGTGGCTACGCTCCCGTTATCGCCGTATCGCCGTCCCCCTGCTGCAGTGTTACCACAGCTACCCGCGGTCACCGGGGCCGGTTCCCTTAACGCGCTGAAAATCTATCCTGAACAACAGACCCGTCAGTGGACACTGAGTAACGGCGATACCCTGGTGTGGCTGAAAACACCGCTGGCGAAAGACCGGGTCTATTTATCGGCCACCAGTCCGTCCGGCTTTCTGATGCAGGGGCTGGATCGCTGGCAGTCACAGCTTGCCGGTCAGATGATTAAGCAGAGCGGCCCTGCGGGATGGCGGACAGGTGACTTCGGGCGCTGGAAAAAGGAACATTCGGTATCCCTGCTGATCACCCAGCAGCCGGACGAATTACTGATTGATTCTGTCGGCACCGCGCGGGACCTCGAAAATTTGCTGGCTATCAATCATCAAATACAGGTCAATGCGGGGATCGATCCGCAGGTTCGTGGCGAGAGTATGATGCAACTCCTGCGTCAGCAGGCGACCCGGGCGCAGTCTGACAATGGTGATCGCGAGTTACAGATCTACCGTTTACGCTACGGACTGCCGGATACGGGCGCGGCGGCGGATACCGGACGGCTGAGCAGGACAGAAAATAGCGAATTTCTGCAGCAGTGGCGACAGACGGTCAGGGCACCGATGACCTGGTATCTGGTGGCGGACGATGTGCCAGAGCTGGTGCCACTGGCGGCCCGGTATCTGGCGACCATCCCGCGGGGTAAACCCCGCCGGCTGACCCGCGAATTACCGGTCAGTGGTTATGATGACTGGGTGAGTGAAACGAATGCAGAGCCGCGCGCGACGGTGAATGCCTGGAGTTTTACCTCCCGCCGCTGGTCCCCGGAAGACGCTGTCCGGTTGAACGTTGCGCAGAACCTCGCGACTCAGGCATTAAAATCCAGCCTGCGTGATGACGCATTAGGGGTTTACCGGCTGCGGTTCAGCAGTACCCTGAACGATCGCCACCAGCGGATTGAGTCCGCGCTGAGTTTTACCACGGCGCCGCAAAGGGCCGGGGAGTTATGGCAGCGTGCATTACAGGTCTTCAGACAACTGCCGTCACAGATCACACCGCAGCAGGTGGAGGAGCAACGTCGCCAGTTTGAGCTGGCGGAACAGTCACGCAGCGGGGATATTTACAGTCTGCAAAAGCGGCTGATCCTCAGTTACCGCCATTACCATGATCCCCGGTATCTCTCTGAGGTCAAAGGACTGGCGGCAGCTATACAGACGGATAAGGTACGGGAGATGGCGGAATTACTGGTCAATCCGCTGAACCTGAAGGTATTTATCGGTTTACCGAAGCCCGTTGCGGAGGAAAAAGGGCCGTAAGGCGGTGACTCTGGCCGGCGGGCAGGAAGAGCCTGCCGGCCATGACCGGAGCGTTCGTTCGGGTGTAAAGAAAAATGTTCCGGGGTCAGCGTTTATGGGTGCCGGGTTTAAGGCCGCGATGTAATTCCTGCAGACGTTTCATCGATTTTATCGTGCGCTGAGAGGCCGACGACGCGACGGATAATACCAGCATCTCCAGGCATACCAGCACCGTTCCGTGCAACGGGATCTTACCGTTTTCTCCCCCGCGCGGGACCTGGATCACCACATCCGCTTCCTGAGCAAACTTCGAGTCCATTGCGTTGGTCAGCAGGATCACCGGATTCCCCAGCCGCCTTGCTTCCCGCAGTGTGGTCATACCTTCCCGGTGCGCTGACTTCTGGGCCATCATGATCAGTACATCGCCGCGTTGCAGGGTCAGTAACTGTTCTGCAAGGCCAATGCCCGAGCGGTTAAGCGACACACACGGCAGACCGATACGGTTAAATAAGCGGGCAGCATATTCGGCGAGGATCCCGGAGGCGTTAATACCGAAAATCGCGGTCTGGCGGGCTTCCAGTAACAGTGAAACCGCCCGCGACAACGCAAGACGGTTTTCCTGAGAGGCAAGCACTTCACAGGTATGTTTATGACCTTCCAGCACAAAATTGATACTCGACTGGGTATCACAGGTAAACTCACTCACCGTAGAGCTCATTTTATCGGCGGAGTTCATTACCGGTTCAAACCACAATTCGAGGGTTTTTTTCAGGTCACGTAACCCGGCGAACCCCAGTGCCTGTACCGCACGGACCACCGTGGCATCCGAGGTGCCGGTGGCTGCTGCAATTTCCAGTGCGGTCGCTTCCAGAACAGTTGCGCGGTGTTCATTAATATAATAAAGAACATTCTGCAGGCTGGCAGACAGTTGTGGTGCCCGACTGCGTAAACGTTCACCGTAGACATCCACCCTGTGTTTATTTTTCTTCTGTTCTTTCATTATCCGTTCCGCTTATTTCGCGCCAGAGACAGCCAGCCCTGCAATCTGAGACTGAACCACGGCCGCCATCAGGCTGAGTGCCGCAAAGGTATTTGAAATAGCCTCATCACGTGAAACCATCACATAGTGGCCTTTCTGACAGGCCGTCAGGAAATTACACCAGCCCGGCATCACGGCATTCATTGCCGCGATTTCATCTGCCGGAGTCCCACCGGTATCACTACGCCAGGTATCAAACACCAGATCCGCATCCAGATCCGGGAGTCGCTCGGCGCTGACATTCATACGGCCGTCTTCAGGAATATTGTTGATCAGGGCAGGGAAGGTCAGGCCGGCATCACGCAGCACTTTCCCCAACGAATGGTAGCTGTGCATAACAGCAATTTTACCGTTATTGGCCTGCAGCACGGAGACCGTTATCTTACGACCGCCAATGGTCTGTTTCAGTTGTCTGATTTCATCCTGATACCGGGCCTCCAGGCGTGACAGTTGAACCTGGGTACCGGTCAGTTGTGCAAGCTTACTGTAAATCCGTGGCGCACCGCCTTTCAGATGGTCAATACTGACGGTCGGAGCAATTTTCTCAAGCTGTTCAATCGAGGCGCTACGGCCCGGTTCGGTAATAATCAGGTCCGGTTTCAGTGCGGCAATGGCCTCGATATCAATATCCGAGGTACCGATAAACCGGATCCCTGAGTCATTAAAATCAACGCCGGTTAACAGCCGTGCGGAACGCAGTGTATGACTGCCACCCGGTAACGTCCGGCCATGACTGCCGACCGGGAAAACCCCCAGCTCGATTAACGGGATAGTGATGTCCAGATCATGCAGTGACACGATCCGTTTCGGGTGCAGTGGTACGGTCACCGTTCGTCCGGTATCGTCGGTGAACTGCTGAGTCTGCGGCGCAGCGATGACAAAGGTGCTGATAAATAACAGTAAAACAGAAAGAATACGCATAATTATCCTTACACATCAGAATTTGTCCCGGCGTTGCCAGAGCAGTAACAGGAAAAACGGGCCACCGAGTAATGAAATCACGATACCGGCAGGCAACTGTAATGGGGCAAAGGCCAGTCTTCCCACATTATCGGCCAGTAACACCAGCACTCCGCCACAGACAGCACTGCCACTGAGCAGGGCCGACTGGCCGCCGCGGAACAGCATGCGTGACAGGTGCGGGGCCATCAGCCCGACAAAGCCGATACTGCCGACACAGGAAATACAGGTTGCCGTCAGAATGACCGGGGCGATAAAACGCAGCAGGGTTAATTGCGATAACCTGACACCCAAACCGGTGGCCGCGGTATTCCCGAGCAACGCAATATCTGAAGCACGGGCGGTGAGAAATAACAGCAATATGGCCGGGATCCCCCAGCAGAGGGAAATCAATAGCAGTGGCCAGCTGACCGTATTCAGACTGCCCGCCATCCATAACATCACGGTCTGAACCTGCCGGACATCGGCAGTGGTCATAAAGACCCCGATGGCGGCCGCGAATATCCACGAAATACCGATACCGATCAGAATAAAACGGGGCCTGGAAAAATCTCTGCCCAGCAGGACGACTAATGCCGAGACCAGCAAGCCCCCGGCCATCCCGGTCACCGGTTGCCAGAGCATGCCCAGAGCCGGGAAGAAGAGGATCTGCGTCAGTACCACAATACTGGCACCTTCCTTCACCCCCAGCAGTCCCGGGTCTGCCAGGCCATTACGGGTAATGGACTGCATGGCAGCCCCGGCCATCCCCAGCATTGCGCCGACCGTGACAGCCATCAGCAACCGGGGGAGCCGGACTCCTCTGACGATAAACAGAGAGGGGTCATGAACCTCCTGCGGGTAAAACAGTGCCCTGGCGACACCGGATACCGGTACCTGCAGGCTGCCATGACTGATGCCGAAGACCAGTAACAGTAAAATCAGCAGCAGGAAGAGTGCCAGCCGGACAAGGGTGGCGGGCCTGAGCAGAACAGACCACCGGCCCTGACGGAGTGCTTTCCAGCCGACGGCACGCAACAGGGGGCTCATTTAAAAAACCTCGAGGCAATAAAGATAAAGACCGGCGCCCCGGCGAGGGCGGTCATTACGCCGGTGGCCAGCTCCTGCGGGGCTATCAGCGTGCGTGCGGCAATATCGGCAACCAGCAGAACCAGCGCGCCGCACAAAGCACAGCACGGGATAGCCTTACGCACATCTTCTGTCACCAGCCGCCGCACTACATTCGGGACAATCAGCCCGACGAAACCTATCGGCCCGGCCAGAGAGACAGCCGCACCACTGAGTAACGCAATGGCGAAAATGGACAAAATACGGGTACGCCGCAGATCCACCCCTAACCCGCGGGCCAGGTGATCTCCCAGCGCCAGAGCATTCAGCGAAGGCGCCAGCCATCCCGCCAGCAGGATAGCCAGAGCCACCGGGATAGCCGCCGCCTGTACCCCCGGCCAGCTTAATCCGGCAAGATCACCGGCAAGCCAGGTGCGCATGTCCATCATGGTCTGCTCATCCAGTAACAGTACCGTGGCGGTCAGTGAGGAGGCGAAAGCAGACAAGGCCACCCCGCAGAGTGTGACTTTCATCACCGTCAACCCGCTGCGTCCGGCGGAGGAGAAGAGGATCACCAGACTGAACAGCAGTGCAGCACCGCCTGCCGCGACCAGCGGCCGGATGCCAGGCAAGGTGAGCCAGGTCGCGCCACAGGCCGTACTCATGACCACCGCCAGCGCGGCCCCGGCGTTTAAGCCAAGAATATGGGGCTCACCTAAGGGATTGCGGATCACCGACTGTAACAGCAATCCGGCAACGCCTAAGGCACTGCCAATCAGTAATGCGGCAATCAGACGTAACAGGCGAAGTTCAACCACAACATGATGATTGAAATTGTGCGGGTCATAAGCGACCAGTGCCCGGACGACCGTTTCCGGTGAGATATACCGGGCACCGATAGCTAAGTCAAACACAGAGCAGACGGCCACCAGCAAGGCAGTTAACAGCAGACTCAGCAGGTAACGGGACTGGCGATGGCGGAACAAAGGGGCGGTTCCGGTCATTATTGTGAACTCTTCATCGCAGGAAAGGGCATAAAGAAGGGTTTGCCGGTCTGCGGGTTGATCGACATCTGAACATCCAGGTCAAACACGGATTGGATCAGCGACGGAGTACAGGTAGCAGGGTCGTCGGTGACAGCGCACAGTTTGCCCTGTTTCAGGAACACCAGAGTATCTGCGTAATTAACGGCAAAATTCAGGTCGTGCAACACCATGATAACCGTCCGGTTGTGGTACCGGGTCAGATCACGCAGCAATTCCAGGATGTCGACCTGATAACGCAGATCGAGAAAGGTGGTCGGCTCATCCAGCAAAATTGTCGGTGTCTGCTGGGCGAGTGTCATGGCTATCCAGCATCTCTGACGCTGACCGCCGGAAAGATTTTCTACCTGTTGGTGCGCCAGAGATTCGGTGCCGGTCAGGCGCATCGCTTCTGTCACCGCCTGTTCATCGGCCTCTGACCACTGGCGCAGAAAACCCTGCCACGGGAAACGTCCCCGCGAGATCAGTTCTGCGACGGTCAGCCCCTCAGGCAGCAGCGGGGTTTGCGGCAGAATGCCCAGCTGACGTGCTACCTGACGGGCAGGCTGCTGATGGATAGCCTTACCATCCAGGATGACCTGTCCGGCGTGCGGGGTGATCATCCGCGCGATACTGTTGAGTAATGTTGATTTTCCTGAACCATTGGCACCGGCCAGTATGGTCATTTTACCGGGCGGAAGGCTCAGGCTGATATCATCAATAATTATCTTTTTCTGGTAACCGGCACGCAGGTTTTCGACCTGTAAACCTCGTGTTTCCATGGTAGGGGGGGCCTGCTGTGGCATGTTAACTCCTGCGTCAGACCCGGAACACACCGACGATCATCAGAACGCAAATAGTAATAAGTATCATTCTCCCTTCAATTTTGCTTGGGTGCTATGTAGTAGTCAAGAAAAATATAAGGTTATCAGATGTCCGACAGGTAAAAAGGCGATGGAGTGACATTATCGTGAATGACGATATATTATTATATATATCATATGGTTAAATTTAATTCCGATTGCGGATCCCCGTAAATATATTCGTATTATGCTGTAGCTAACCGTTAATACTTTCATTTACTACTACATGATAATTTCTCCTGAATGGCCCCCGGAGAAATTATCATCTGCAGAAGATCCCCTGCCGGATCACGACATGAGAAACCGAACTACTTACCGGCCGTGATATCGGGCTTGTGTATCGCGATACAAAAACGCAGTCCCGGTCATTACCGCGGGTGACTGCCATTCCCGGAATGGGCGGGGATCCAACTGTTGGCGTTAAAGTGCATCATGCCAGCCTGGCGTCAGAGCCCGAGCGAGCGTAAGAAGAGATCAAGAATGGCATTGGCGCGGTGGCCTTTTAGGGTCGCTGCCGCGATGGTGGTGGTAAAAAACATCTTATCCGGATTAATCGCCCGCATCCTATGCTTCTCAAGCCAGGTAGTTGCATAATGGTCAGGCAGAAAGCCTACAAATTTTCCGGTCAGGATCAGAAAGGCTATCCCTTCACGGTCAGTCGCGGTGGCATTGCAGTTAAGCTGCTGGTGTAAACCGATAGTTTCTGCGGTCATCCGGTAGCCGGGGGCGACGGCATCCGCAGTGCTCAGACGGGCGCTGTCAACATTCTCCGCCGTATCGAATAACGGGTGAGCATGACTGCAGTAAAGGCTGGATTTCTCTTCATAGAGAGGATAATAGTTGAGTGTCGAGAGCGGGGTGATCATAGGCAAGGCGCCTGCATGAAGACGTCCGTCCATCAGGCCTCTTTCAATCTCAGCCGGCGTGCACATACTCAGATTAATGCGGATTTCCGGGCCGCGGGTACGCAGTTCCTGCAATGCTTCCGTGATCCGCATCATCGGCTGCGTCACCAGGTTATTAATAATACCCAGTTTAAATTCACCGCGTATCTGCTCATGCATCTGATTCACCTGCTGACGAAAAAACTCTACGGAGGTCATCATGGTTTCGCTCAGCCGCAGAATTTCTCTTCCTTCATCAGTCAGCGAAAATCCTGCCCGTCCGCGTTGACACAGCCGCATACCTAATCGCTGTTCCAGGTCACCCATATGTAAGCTGATCGCGGAACGGGTGATCCCCAATAATCCTTCTGCCGCAGAGAAACTGCCACAGTCAGCGACTGCTTTAAAAATTCTCAGCAGCTTAAGGTCAAAATCGGTCACCTGGTTCAATGCTTTTTTCTTCATTTACGTGAGTAATCTGATATCTGAAGGGGAGTTATTATTGATTTAACCTGCGAATCAGTGAATTGCAAACGGTTTTACGATAACAGGCGATGGGTGAGCCCTGTTATTACTTTTTCAGGTTAGCGGAAGTTGCTGTCTTTATATTTTAAAACAGAGGGTTATTCTCTTTTTATCTGATTTTCCGCAGGGGGGGACTGAGCGAACCCAGTGACTTTGCTGCCAATGCATTTCCTGATATGTTTTCTGAAGAATTAACCGACAGGACGTAACCTTAAATGTCCGGCGTGGCCGGCATCAGGGCAGGGCAGCGACACGGGGGATCCTCTGAGCTGTCTCCGGTTGTTCCGGTCCCGGTGAGCAACACTACAGAGCAATCCCCGGAATATGTTAAACACAGCCTTCCGGGCACAGTGACTGCCGGAAGCTTTGCTGCAAGAAAAGGTCATCACTTATACAGAATCTTAACCTGAGACAGGAGTCTGCTATGCCGATACCCGTGCTGGAAACATCGCGATTATTGTTAACCCCGCTGGTCAGTGAAGATGCAGTGCAGATCCAGCAATGTTTTCCGCGCTGGGAGATCGTCCGGTATCTGACAGGGACTGTCCCCTGGCCCTATCCGGATGATGGTGCAGAGGTTTACGTCAACTCCATTGCCCTTCCGCAAATGGAAAAAGGGCAGGCATGGTGCTGGACGGTACGCCGAAAGAGCGCCCCGGAAGAACTTATCGGGCATATCTGTTTATATGATATACCCGATAATAACCGGGGTTTCTGGCTGGTGCCTGAATATCAGGGGCAGGGCTATATGCGTGAAGCCAGTATTGCGGTCACGGATTTCTGGTTCAATACCCTGGAGCGGGACGTTTTACGGGTACCGAAAGCCGCGGATAACCGTCGTTCCCGGGCAATCTCCGAAAGCAGTGGCATGCGGCTTATCGGGACGGAAGAGAAACACTATGTCAGCGGCTGGATGACGTCTGAATTATGGGAAATCACCCGCGATGAATGGAATGCCCGCTTTCGGCGGTCTGAGGCCCGGTAATGTATACTCTCCCGGCGGAGGGGGCATGGCTGCCGCCCACGGACAGGTTAACCTGAGGGACCAGACAGCGACCGGAGCGGTCTGACCCCGGGCGGTGCCGCAGTATGTTTTTTATCATAGCGATGATGACGGCGGAGACGGTTGATTTTTCCGTTGCGATAAGCCGGAGGTGAAAAATAACAGTATTGCGGCACCCACAACAGAGAACAACGGCACCATCAGTGTCATTCTGAACCCACCGGTCTGTGCGGTTATGCCTGCGATCCCGTTACCAGCCATCATCCCGACCCGCATCATATTGGAATAAAATGCTGAAGCAAACCCGCTCCGTTCCGGCAGAGCCTCCTGAACGATTGAAACCCCCAGACCGACGAAGATCCCGAAGAATAACCCGTTAAAAAGCTGGATGGTCAGTAAAAAAGGCATAGAGTCTGCCAGTTGCAGCAGTCCGTAATATACCGATGCCGAAGCAAAACCTGTCATGATCAGCGATATTTTTCCGTAACGCTCTGACAGGCGCGCAGCAACCAGCATAACCGGAATTTCCAGCAGTGCTGTCGAACCGAGCAGAAAGCCAGGAAACCAGGCAGGCATCGCCAGATCCCTGACCAGATAGAGTGGCATGACCGTCAGATACAGGTTGTTTGAGAGATTCGCCAGCAGCATGACAAGGCCCGTCAGCCAGACCTGTGGCGGAAGACGCTGTCTTCTGACGATAGTTTTTTCTGCCGTGTTTTGTTGTTTAAGTTTCGGGCCGGTGAGCAGCAGCAGGCTAAGCAGTATCGTGACTCCGCTGAGGCAGGCGGACATCATAAAATTGAAAACAAAGCCGTATTTGTCAGCAAAAATAAAAGCTAATGCCGGACCGGCTATCCATACCACCGAAACGCCGGAACGCATCTGTGTATTAAGGCGAGTCGCGTTCAGTTTCATCGTGACTGAATGCCTGCGGACCATTGCCAGCAGGAGCGGGACAGAAGCATTACCTGGCCCCATCAGAAAGATCCCTGTCAGTAAAGCCTCCAGCGGCGTCCGGCAGAAAGTAAACATTACCCCGGAGAGAAACAAAGCTATCAGTGAGATGATGAAAAGTGTTTTGTGGGAATACCCTCTGTCAGCCAGTCCCCCCAGATACTGACTACATATCAGACCCGACAGTGCAAATCCCAGGCTGTAAAATGTGATAAACAGGGGTTCTGCATGGAGTCCGTTGATCAGATAGAGGCTCATCACCGGTAAAATAAAAGCGTAAGAAACCCCGGTAAGAAGATTAATGATAAATAATCGTCCTGTTTTACCTGCCAGGAGAGTCATCGATGAAGGTCTCCGTTTCATTATCAAACGTATTTTTTAACATATTGAAAGGCAGCGATATATTAAATTTCTTTCAGTAATGATACCCATCCGCGGACGTTCGCCGATGGCAGGCCGTGACTGAATACCGCTGCTGGTGACTTTGAGCAGCACTCACCCTGAGCCGATCTGTGTCCTCGCGGCCATGAGTGGCGAACCATTGACCGGCGGTATGTCAGGGTCGGAAGCGGGGGCGTCGGATCCTGTTTTTACCCGCAGGCCGCCGGGATCAGCACGGTTGTGGCGATAAAAAGGAAAAACTGTCCGGTGTTTGTTATCGGCTCTGTGGTCAGGTTATCGTTTACCCGTGTAGAATAGCCACACTCAGATAAGGTGCATCTTCTCAGCAGGAAGGCACACCGGCTGTCTTCAGCAAAATCCGACATCGTCTTTTTATAAAAGGTAACACTGGCAATGGCTTTTATTCCAAAAAACTACGCGCGGCTGGAAAGTGGCTATCGTGAAAAAGCACTTAAAATATATCCGTGGGTCTGCGGGCGCTGTTCCCGGGAGTTCGTTTATTCCAACCTGCGGGAGTTGACGGTTCACCATATCGATCACGATCACACCAATAACCCGGAAGATGGCAGTAACTGGGAGCTATTGTGCCTCTATTGCCACGATCATGAACACTCGAAATACACAGAAGCCGATATGTATGGCACCCGCGTTGTCGCGGGCGAAGATGCACAAAAAGATATGGGTGTGGCGACGTTTAACCCTTTTGCCGATTTAAAGTCGATGCTGAATAAGAAAAAATAGTCCCGATCCGGCGGCGGGCGTCACCGGTAATATTCAACTTTCCTTAAAAATTTACGCTGAGCCGTCACCCTAACGCCTGGGTGACGATAGCAAAAGTTGAGCATTGCCTTTTCTCTGCCGGTCGGCGACCTTTATACATCACTATCGGGATGCTGACAGGGGTGAACCCAAGATCCTCCAGCCAGCGTGCCAGCGATGCATTATCCGTAATATCAATGCGGAGCACCAACCCGGCGGCGTCGGAAAAAATTGAGAAATAAGCACTTTCGCTTGCTCAATATTACTGGCAGCGACCGGTCCGATAATGACTCCCCGGCCAAACTTCCGGTAACCGGCAAAACCGATAATTTGCTGATGTTTATCCAGTAAGACAATCGTTTTTATTCCATCGGTAAGGATTTGTTCGATTAATTCAGTGCGCAGCAGGCCAGTGGAGAGATAATCCAGTGCTGTCAGTGTTTCTTTATCTGACGGATACGCCAGACGTACCGATAACGGTTCTGGAATATTACACGCCTGTATTTTTGGTAACGGGTTGCTCAGGTACTGAGTCACAATCCCGGCGTCCTTAAAACCGAACTTTTGATAAAGTCCTTTACCCATTGCTGTTGCATGAAGACGCACCTGGTAACCCTCCAGGCAAGACATTATCTTTTCCATCACAAGAAACCCGATACGCTTTCCCTGCCAGTCCGGAGAGACAATCACCATCCCCACGGTGGCGGCACTACTGCCCCAAAGCCAGTAAAGTGCGCAACCCACGATCCTGCCATGGATTTCGGCTATCCATCCTTGCCCGGACTGAAACATGAACTGCCAGTCTTCAGGGCGATGTGACCACCCCACCAGAGACGACAAACGATGGACGGCAGGTAAATCCTGCCATGTCATTTTACGAAGATGTAATGGGTCATCGACAGTGGGCAAAAGCAGAGTCATTTCCTCTGTATTCCTGATCAGGCTATTTTCCTGCATGTCTCACAGCGGGTCGGACGCGAGCCGCCAAGGATCCTTTTTAAAAACTCCTGTGTTCTGGGCTCTTGTGGGTTACCCAAAACCTCTCCGGCTGGCCCCTGTTCGACAATACGGCCGCTGTATAAAAAACAGACTCTGTCCGCCACTTCACGTGCAAACTGCATTTCATGAGTGACCACGATCATGGTCATACCTTCATCCGCTAATGTACGCATAACCTGCAACACGTCACCCACCAGTTCAGGGTCTAAGGCGGAAGTAGGCTCATCAAACAGAATCGCTTTGGGATTGAGGGCCAACGTTCTGGCTATCGCGACGCGTTGTTGCTGTCCTCCGGACAGTTGAGCGGGCCATGCCGATAATTTATCAGCAAGTCCGACCAGCCCGAGCAACTCTATTGCACGTTTCTGTGCGATATCCCGGGGCTCGCCATTCACATGGATAGCCCCCTCCATGACATTCTCCAGCACCGAGCGGTGAGGGAACAGATTAAAGCGCTGAAATACCATGCCGACCTGACGACGCAGGTTATTAATGCTTTTATCTTTGTTATTGACGCGTTGTCCCAGAACGCTTATTTCTCCACTCTCATAGGTTTCCAGTCCATTAATACACCTTAATATCGTCGACTTACCGGAGCCGGAAGGGCCAATCAGGCAGACCACTTCCCCTTCTGCCACGCTGAAATTCACCCCTTTAAGGACTTCAACCTGGTCAAAGCGTTTATGGACATCTTTGATTTCAATCATCTTAAGCTCCTTTCACTCGTCGTGCTTCCAGTCGCTTGGTCATCGCCATCAGAGGCAAGCTCAGCGCCAGATAGAGTAGCGCTACCAGAGTATAAACAGTGGTATTGTCAAACGTTGATGCTGCAATCAATTGCCCCTGACGCGTTATTTCTGTCACCGCAATGGTGGAAGCCAGAGCCGAATCCTTGAGCATCATTACCAGTGTGTTGCTATAAGGGGGTAATGCTATATGGAATGCCTGAGGTAGGATCACCCGGCACATGGCTTTTCTGAAACCCATCCCCAGGGAGCGTGCAGCTTCCAGTTGTCCACGGTCTACCGCTTCTATTCCGGCCCGGAATATCTCTGCAATATAAGTTGAATAACAGAAGGCAATCCCGATAACGCTGGCTTCGAAAGAGGTGAGGGTGATACCTACATCCGGGAACACGAAATAGATATAGAACAGGACCACAATCATCGGTAATCCACGGGTGATATTAATAATGACTGATACCGGCCAGTGGATGATGCGCCAGGGACACATTTTTCCTGCTGCCCAAAGCAGCCCAAGAGGGGTGCTAATCACCAATGAAATAACAGTGATATAGACCGTCATCTCTGCGCCTTTTAGCAGAAATGGCAGATAGGTATGAACATTGCTCCAATCCATATGTCACTCGCTCTTTTTTTGGTCTTTGGTGGGCAGGGAAATAAATCCATGCATAATTCATTTTAATGAATATCATCGGATGCCTCTGTTAAGTCAATCGCTTTGCTGCCTCTGATCATATTATTTGCTTATAAACGCTATTCGATGAATGTCAGCACTATATTTCAGGATGGTTTGCTTTATTCAGTGGTTGCGGGGGGAGTTAACCCGGCGTATTTTAGGGTGGATAAGCTTGACAAAGTGATAGTCATAAATTCATTATAATGAAACTTAGGGGCGTTCGTGCTCCACCTTTATACCGGCCCTGTTTCTGATAACCCGAAGTACCGGGGGTAGGAGCATGCCAGACAAGGCATAAGTGAATTGAAATAAGCGTTGAACGCCAGAAATTGAGCAGATCCCTGCGGATGACATCATCAGGCCTAATTCAAAGGACTTTTAAATGACGTTAGACTTCACTCCGGAGAACGTGCCCGTCCCGGTAGGTCATTACATCGGCGGTACTTTAGTGACACCCGCCGGAGAGAGAGAAATTGATGTTAATCGTCCTTCTGATGGCAAGTTTTTTGCCTCTATCCCGGATGCCAGTGCAGACACAGTAGATCATGCCGTCAGTAGCGCCTTACGTGCGGCAAAAGAGAGTGGCTGGTCAACCTGTGCGCCTCGAGAACGGACGCGGGCTCTTTATCGCTGGGCTGAATTGATTGAGCAGGATGTGGTGCTGCTGCAATTAGAATCAGCCTGTTCAACCCGTCCGGTAACGCTGGCCAAAAGTGGCGATGTGGCCTCGGCAGCCGAAACGATTCGTTTTTTTGCAGAGCTGGCGGATAAAGAAGGGGGGGATCATTTTGCTACCTGTCACTCCAAACTAGGCTTCAGTGCAGCGGAGCCTTATGGTGTGATTGGTGCGATAACGCCCTGGAATTTTCCCTTATCTATGGCTGCCTGGAAATGTGGTCCGGCGCTGGCTACCGGTAATGCAATAGTCATTAAACCTTCTGAAATGACACCCTTCTCCACGGTGCGCCTGGCTGAACTTGCTGTTTTAGCCGGTATACCTTCCGGTGTTCTCAATGTGATTCACGGATTAGGGGCGACTGCCGGTGCGCAGCTTGTGGCTCATCCTGCGGTAGGTAAGATCAGTTTTACCGGGTCGCCTGTGACGGGTGCAGCTATTATGACGAATGCTGCGAATAATGGTATCAAGCCTGTCACGCTCGAATTAGGGGGGAAAAGCCCTCAACTGGTGTTTGAGAAAGTGAATGATTTGGCACAGGTTGCCAACTGTATTTCCGGCGGATTTACCGGGAATGCGGGTCAGGTATGTGTGGCAGGGACCCGTTTAATCGTTCATAAAAATATAGCCGATGAACTCATTGAGAAAATTCAACAGAATATTGTCCGCTGTGAGCCTGGTTTAACGTGGAACAGCGCGAGCCGCTATTCCCCGATAATAAATAAACCGCAGGCGGATAAAATCCATTCCATCGTCTGTCATGCCCGTGAGCAAGGAGCCGACATCCTTACTGGCGGGACATTCTTCCCGGAGACCGGAAATGGCGCATTTTATCGTCCGACATTGATTGCCGGGGTCACAAACGATATGGATGTGGTTTGCCGGGAAGTATTCGGACCGGTTCTGACAATACAAACCTTCACTGATGAGGATGAAGGCATTGCTCTGGCTAATGATACTGTGTACGGACTGGCTGCCGGTGTTTACACCCGTGATCTTTCGCAGGGGATGCGAGCAATAAGAGCGATTGAAGCGGGCACTGTCTGGGTTAATCGCTACGGACGCAGTCAGGATTTCATCATTCCGACCGGCGGATTTAAAATGTCAGGCATAGGGAAGGATCTGGGCCGTGCTGCGATGGAAGCGTGCCAGCGTTATAAAAGCGTGCTGATAGATTTTTAGCGTATCATGGAAAGAGGCATATTCTCAGGATGAAAATAAATGACTAAAGATCGTGGGTTGAGTGAGGATCCGGTTCCGGACTCGCTTGAAGCTGATATTGGATTGCGTTTAAGAAAATTGCGCAAATCCCGAAACCTTACAATCAGTGAACTGGCTTCCCGTGCGGGAGTTTCTGCCGGCGCCATCAGTCAGATTGAAAGAAATCTGAGTAACCCGACAGTACGAATGCTGGAGCAGTTACGCATTGTATTAAATGTCCCGCTGACTGCATTTCTTGAAAATGAGGAACATGATCCCCCCGGTGCGGAACACTATGTCAGACGATTGCAGGAGCGCCCGGGCTTTCATGTAGGAAAACGGGGGATCGCGAAAGAATTATTGTCCCCGAAAGGCGACCATCAGTTGCAATTTATGATAATCGATATTCCTGCACAGATAAGGTCGGATGAAGTACTGACAGGTTATGGTGAAAAAGCAGGGTTACTGCTCGAAGGTGAGCTGACGCTTGAGATCGAGGGTAATAGCACCGTTTTACATCCGGGTGATAGCTTCCAGTTCAAAAGCAGCCTCAGACACAACGTTTTTAATCATACTCACTCAGGGGCGAAAGTCCTGTGGATTATGCATATCCAGCCTGAAAATCATTTATAGCGGGTTGCTAATATTATAATTACTGACATTGAGGAAAACTTCATGCGCGTAAAAGTGGATACCGTGGCGAACAGTAAGACCTTTCCTGAGCAGGCGGATGTTGTCATCATCGGTGGCGGTATTATTGGCACCTCAATATGTTATGAATTAGCTCAGCGTGGCGTTTCTGTCGCATTATTTGAAAAAGGGTGTATTGGCGGGGAACAATCCAGCCGGAACTGGGGATGGGTTCGACAACAGAATCGCGATTTATTTGAGCTGCCTCTTGCGATGTACAGCCTTCAGCGCTGGGAAACACTTAGCCAGGAAATTGGCATTGATCTCGGTTTCCGCCGTACAGGGATCCTTTACGGGACGACCCGGGAGTCTGATATGGCGAAATGGGAAGCATGGGGTAAAAAAGCTCAGGAGAAAGGTTTTTCCAGCCAGTTGCTTAGTGCCAGTGAGGCACAGGAAAGAATTGGCGGGGTATCTCCCTGGATTGGTGGTGTCTGGTCACCCACCGACGGACAGGCAGATCCTTCAAAGGCGGCTCCGGCGATAGCAACCGGTGCACAAAATTCAGGAGCGAATATTCAGCAGCAATGCGCGGTCCGTGGGCTGGATATCAGTGGCGGAAAGGTGAGCGGCGTCTGGACCGAAAAGGGATTAGTCAAAGCGAGCACCGTGATCTGCTGCGGCGGGGCATGGAGTTCCCGATTGTGTCGGCGTCACGGAATTGAGTTGCCTGCGGCGAATATTCTGGGAACTGCATTCAAAACCACGGTCGCTGAAGAAATTGTGAAAGGTTGTCTGAGTACCCCGAATCTGGCATTGCGTCGACGGCTTGATGGGTCCTATACCGTTTCCATGCCCGGGCGAGGTCGCATGGATCTTGCCCCACAGAACCTCAGATATGCGGCAAAATTTTATCCAATGTATCGTAGTAAACTGGCGAAAAAACTGAAAATCCGGTTGAACAGTTCATTCTTCGATGGCCCTGAAGCTGCCGGGTCCTGGTCTTTTGACGGTCTGTCTCCTTTTGAGAAACACCGGGTTCTGGACCCCATTCCGGACGGAGAAATTTTGCAGCTGGCAATCGCTGAGATTGAGCGCGAGTTCACCGCATTAAAGGGGATAAAAGTAGAAAGCAGTTGGGCCGGATGGATTGATACTACGCCGGACCTGGTTCCGGTGATTTCTCCGGTCAGTCACTTACCTGGTTTTGTTGTTGCCTCCGGATTTAGCGGCCATGGGTTTGGTATTGGCCCGGGGGCTGGGCGGCTGGCCGCAGAAATGGTGACCAACGACAACACCTTCACTGAATTAGCGCCCTACCGGCTTGAGCGTTTCAGTGATGGCAGCACTATTCGTCAGCCGGAAATGATGTAATCCTCTGTAGCGGGCATTCCGGTGCTCACCGGAATGCCCCGAACACAGAGAGTCTGTTTAGCCTTTTGTATTGCGGGTATTCGCGTAATAACCCTCCTTCCTGTTTTTTCTTCCTGAAGTCTCCCGGTTTCGACTCCTGCTCGCGGTAACGAAAATAGTGAGTGGCTGACAGAAATACGGTCGGCACTTCCGTAAATATTGCGCTTCCCCTTTGAAAGGCAGACTCATAGGGTGTGAATGCCGGAGGTTTGATGACCGGTTTTGTCGTCGCGGATGAAAAGGGCACATCTATGTAAAAAGGGTTCATGCGGAACATGAACCCTTTTTAATGCAGTGGACGGATGATTCAGGAAATCTTAAATAAGGGATAGCAGGTATGAGCCACATTTAACCGGCGTAGTACTTCATACCCCATTTGTTCAGGATCTTCTGCAGCGAGCCATCGGCTTTCATACTGTCGATAGCTTTATTCACTTTCAGCAGCAAGGGTTCATTACCTTTGCGGAATGCGAAGGCGATAGGATCAACCTGAGTCGGCTGATAACTTTCAACAACATGCATACCTTTTAGTGACCCCGCAGCCGCTTCTCCTTTAATAATAGGGTAATCGTTTATCCCTACGGAAATACGACCTAACTGTACGTCTCTGGCAAGATCTGCCGGACTTTCATAGAATTTCACTTCTTTCGCGACATGCATGGCCGCGATGCGAGGACCATAATCTGCACCCGCCATGATGCCAATCACTTCACCTTTGAAATCCTGCGCGGTTTTGTATTGTTTCTTATTGTCATTACGAACGAAAATACCTTCACCGAGGCTGGTAACATCTTCTGAAAAGTCTACCTTGGTTTTACGTTGGGCTGTCGGCGACATTCCGGCGACGATCATATCGATTTTATTGGTCAGTAATGATTGTAATAACGCAGAAAATGGAATGGCATTAAACGTAATTTTAAAACCTGCCCGGCGTGCAACTTCAGACGCTATCTCGGGCATAAATCCTTCAAACTTACCGGTGGTAATATCCAGAAAACACGCGGGCCTGCTTGATGGTGTGGAGCCAGCAGTTAATGTCGGAATGTCAGCAGCCTGGGCAATATTGACACCGGCACTAAATACCAGGGTACCTGCAAGTATTAAGCGGGAAGTATGATATTTCGTTTTCTTTTTAATTACGTCTGCAACGGAAGAATAAGACGACATCACCATTTTCTAATCTCCTGCGAGTTAAACGGCACCATGAGAGATGCTTTATGAAAAGTCAGGTTTAGCGGGCAATCCCGGCAACCCCTATGGTTTTGTACACGTTATTGCTCCCTGAGTTTGGCCGTACGTTTCAATGTCGGTGTATTATCTGATAATCGAACATGATAATTTTGCGCTTCACTGGTATCACTCCTGTGATCGTCAACGGCCAATGTGTCCCCGCCATGACCCCGTTTTTACGGGCCCGGTACTCTCACCGGGTATAAATCCCTATAATCCTTGCCAATCAGACTTCTGACCCGCAGACAATTTTTAAATATGTTTCTGCAATCAGCGGTCCCTCTGACACTCTCCGGAGCCAGCTTTCCGGAGACTTATGTTTTTATTGTCATAGCATATTCACTATAATGAAATTTTCATAAGAAATGTCAATCTGCTAATGCAGATATTTACAGCCGTTTCGCTTCAGCCCTTGTACTCTGTGGTATCCGTATGTAATACGAATTTCATATAGTGATCAGCGGAGGACTGTGGCCGGGGGACGTCCAATGTACCTTAGCCAGGGTGGGGCTCAGGCTGATGCGGGGAATACTTAAAATTTCATTAAATTGAATTTATCTCACTGGCACTGGCTTAGTAGGCTGAAGAATAGGGTGTACAGTGGGAGCTTATTCAGCCGGGAAAACCTGCGAATACTTTCGTGAAGCTTTTGCCTGCAGTTCCTGACGGTGCAGGCTGACCGCAGTAGTTTTGATGTTGTATTCCGGCAGTTCGTCAGCAAGACGAGGCGCACCATAACGCTGTTTTGCCTCTTTAAATGCCTTACCAGCAGCCTCATCACAGATGAGAGGGAACTGTTTGCGTGGATCAGGCTGATGGCGACGCGGGCACCAGACATACCAGCCGCTACGGGCAACCCTCTGATGATGAGTTTACTCACTCAGTTGCGTGTCCACTATTGCCGGGTAGGATCAATTGACCTGAATATTCCGGCTCAGCGGGTCATCAGAGTCTTGGATCGAATCGTTGCTCACCGTGGTTATCCGCTGAAACTAAGGATGGATAACGGACCGGAATTTATCTCACTGGCACTGGCTTAGTAGGCTGAAGAATAGGGTGTACAGTGGGAGCTTATTCAGCCGGGAAAACCTGCGAATACTTTCGTGAAGCTTTTGCCTGCAGTTCCTGACGATGCAGGCTGACCGCAGTAGTTTTGATGTTGTATTCCGGCAGTTCGTCAGCAAGACGAGGCGCACCATAACGCAGTTTTGCCTCTTTAAATGCCTTACCAGCAGCCTCATCACAGATGAGAGGGAACTGTTTGCGTGGATCAGGATGATGGCGACGCGGGCACCAGACATACCAGCCACTACGGGCAACCCATCTGATGATGAGTTTACTCACTCAGTTGTGTGTCCACTATTGCCGGGTAGGATCAATTGACCTGAATATTCCGGCTCAGCGGGTCATCAGAGTCTTGGATCGAATCGTTGCTCACCGTGGTTATCCGCTGAAACTAAGGATGGATAACGGACCGGAATTTATCTCACTGACACTGGCCCAATGGGCTGAAGATCATGATGTACAACTGGAGTTCATTCAGCCCGGGAAAACCTGCGAATACTTTCGTGAAGCTTTTGCCTGCAGTTCCTGACGGTGCAGGCTGACCGCAGTAGTTTTGATGTTGTATTCCGGCAGTTCGTCAGCAAGACGAGGCGCACCATAACGCAGTTTTGCCTCTTTAAATGCCTTACCAGCAGCCTCATCACAGATGAGAGGGAACTATTTGCGTGGATCAGGATGATGGCGACGCGGGCACCAGACATACCAGCCACTACGGGCAACCCATCTGATGATGAGTTTACTCACTCAGTTGTGTGTCCACTAAAAAATCGAACTTTCAGACGGCAGGAAGGTTAATGTTGCGCTGGCTGGTGATGACGTTGTTTACCCTGATGGAAGAACGACGAATAAGAAATGAAAGTAATTTCTCATGAGTTTATTTTTAATCATTTTTAATTCTGCAATGAATATAGGTGTTTGATAACACAACTATAGTAATAAAAAAACCAGTCTTGAATAGCTAATTATAATAGCATTTAGTTTGACGTAATCTGACTAATAAACACGCCATTAACACTATTGTTTTCAATATAATATTGGAGGCAATTCATTTGAGTAAAATCACCATATTTTTTAGTGTCATTGCAATACTGTATTATGTTGCCATCAGGTTTGCCAGAGAACGTCGATGAGATGTTTTCTATTGAAGTATTTAGTAATGGGATCCCTTTAATCGAAATGCTCAAATCTGCGCTGTAAGGCGAGCACCCTTTTTGCTGTTCAGCGTTAGCAATCGCAATAGATGTTAAATTTCCTTGTCCCATCTCATTATCAGAGATAAACCAGTAGCTCGAATTTTTAGAAGTTAGGCAGATCCATGCTGCTTGATCGTCCTGGCTGACAACTACACCAGAATTTTTAGCAATATCCGTAAGGCTGCTAAATTCCATTACATAAGCATTGTCGCCAACAATAACTTCTGGCGCTAAAACCTTGTTGGTGTCGAAATTAGTAATAGATGGATCGTCGTGGTAATAATTGGATCCAAAACCTTCCATTTGTGCAGCCATAGCGACAGGAGAGGTTATAGCAATAACAAGGAGAAGAAACTTCATTTCACTTTTAACTCCCTATCACCGCTAGCCCAAATACTCTTTCTGACACTGATAGAGGCGATAATACAACCTTCTGAGGAGTCCAGTGGATGTTTTTTACTTGCACCATGAATACGGAAAGCAGAACGTCCACACATGGCATTGCTTAGATTCGGGGTGAGGTTAAGTGTGTATTTACCTGTATGGGCTGAGTTATGAGGAGAGCCGATTGTATAAGTTCCTCTTGGAAGCGGGCCTTTACCGCTTACACACTCCCTCGAGCTATCATTCTTATAACCCGTTGCACCTGCATAATCTGCTTTGTATTTTTCACCATTACGGGTGAAGGTATGTGTTGTTACATCGTATTCCCACGCCATTATACAGCCCGTCCTTTCCATGAATCAGAGTGAATAATATTACCGTCCAGATAGTGCCATGTGATTTTCTCGTAAGCCAAATCCACGTACTCAAGGTGGTCATGCCTTTCCCATTGGGGATTTTTGATATCCATCATAAAAGATTCTATTTCTGTTACTTTCACGTTCTCAAGCGTAGTCCTAAAATATTCCTCTTCCTGGCCGTTATAGTTGATTCGGTAAAATTTGAATACGGCTTTTTTGAGGGTTTGACCAGAAGCAAGTGCTTTGTATAAATAAGAAGATGAGCTATCAACGTTTTTCATAAATGCATATGAACTATGTAAGCGTTTCGCTGTAGCCTTGTCTGTCAGGGGATCGGTGGGCTGTTCTACAGAGTGCATCAATTCACTTACCTCTATGCTTCCTTCTCTGCCATTTACATCAACACTACCTTTTATAGGTGAGCCACCATCATCTTCAAGCCATAAATAAACTGGAATTGCCATTTAACACACTCCTTTGTGTTAATAAAGGAGAAGATTATCCTCCCATGTGTCTTTATTAGTGAAATGAAATTTGATTTTTTATTGATATAAATCAGTGAAACGTGAAATGTTTTTTTTCGAAAAACTTAAAATTTAAATTTTGATAGATTTAGTTAAGTGCTGCTAACTGCTTCATTCCTCATCCTCATCGACATCCAGCCAAAGCAGATAAGCGGCGAGGCCGAACGTTTGGGAACTTCGATCAGCTCCGCAAGGAATTTTGGTTAGAGGTCTCAAAAGCCCCTGAACTATCAAGGAAATTTAAGCGAGGTAACTCCGGTAATATTAAGATTGGTAAAGCCCCGGCATCAAGGGAGAGTGAGCAGGCCGGAGGAAAGATAAAATGTGATGTTCATCATATTAAACCGATAAGTGAAGGTGGTGAGGTTTATAATGTAGATAATATGGGAATAGTGACTCCGAAACGTCATATAGATATTCATAGAGGCGGGTGAAATGAAAAAAATTAGTGATTATACTGAGCAAGAATTTTTGGATTTTGTTCGTAATTTATTTGATGTCAGTAACACTACAGAAGCAGAAGATATAAAAAATATCCTTGAGTTTAAACGATTGACTGAACATCCTGATGGCTCGGATCTTATTTACTATCCGAGTGAAAATCGTGAAGATAGCCCCGAAGGCGTTGTTCAGGAAGTCAAAGAATGGCGTCAGGTGAATGGTAAATCGGGCTTTAAGAGTTAGGCCAAGGCGGCGAAGTCTATAATGTTGATAACATGGGAGTTACAACACCCGGGCGGCATATTGATATTCATTCTAATAAATAAGGGGGCTATTTGAATAATAAAAAATCTATTTCTGATTATACCGAGCAGGAATTTTTAGCACTGGTTAGTAGGGTTTACAATGCTGAAGGAGAAAGCGAAGAAGAAGATGTAAATAATCTTTTGGAATTTGAATGTCTATGTGAGCACCCGGAAGGTTCCGACCTGATTTATTATCCACGAGAAGGCCGCGAAGATAGTCCCGAAGGGGTGGTCAAAGAAGTCAAAGAGTGGCGTCAGGTGAATGGGAAATCGGGCTTTAAGAATTAGGCTAAGGTGGTGAAGTCTGATTCCAAAGCCGAAGAAGCGAGGCGCTCTGTATCAATGGTGGTTTGGTAATCATGAGGAAGTCGAATACCAGCGGGCAACCGCTGCAGCGACGAGTGCGGCTAATGCTCAGACCGCGGTTAAAGGTGCCAGCATCTTTGGCCTCATTGGTGGCAGTGCCATTACGTCAGGGACATGGGCGGTAAAACCGGGTGAGATGGCTACAGGACTTGGAAGGATTGCTGCCAGTGGCCCCGGTGCGCCCATCGCCGCAGTCGTGATGGGAATGATGCCCGGAAGGCTCAATGACGGTGAGCAGGATTTCATTGACCGTATGCGTCTGGAGCAGATGCGTGAAGCACCAAGCCGTGTGCGTTATACATGGGAGCCGGATGATAAAGGTAATCCGGTTCCTCATGGCTGGCATACGCCACCCGGTAAGGACAGGGTGCGAGTGCGCAGAATGGAGTGGGACAGCTGCCGAAAAGCCTATACGTTCACCACAGAGGAAGATCCGCGTATCACCATCATATGGACGCCGGACAGTTCAGGTGTCAATGTTCCTTCAAATACAGGCAACCGGAATCCGGTAAGGATACCAAATCCGGTAGTGATTGATCCATTGCCGGAAGATACCCGTATTGATGCTACAACCACCCCGGCACCGGAAGAGAAAAGCTTTGCGGATTATATTCTTATTCTGCCATTGCCGTATATTCCACCGATTTATATTTATCTGAGCAAGCCACCTGTTGAGTTTTTGGAGGTGGAACCTTACGATAATTTCAATAACCGTTCACGACAAGGGGAATATCATGCGGATCATATTCCATCAAAAGCGGCTGTGGAACTGTATCTGGAGAGAGAATATCCCGAGTTAGATTCGGATCAAATTAAAGTATTATCAGGTAAAGTTGCTGCTGTTATAGTTCCAGTGGAAGTTCATCGAAAAATCAGTGCGACTTATGGGGGACGTAATCAGACACAAAAGGAACAGGATTCTTATGACCTCCGAACAGCAGCAGATAAAGATTTTGATATTGAAACACCAGCATTAAAAAAGCATGGTGCGACAGATATACAGCTAGAAGAAGCGAGAGCTAAAATTCATAAAATTAATGATGAACTGGGGTTGTACAAATGACAGTAAATGTAGAGAATTTAATTCGCGGCCTGGGGGAAACTTATGAAAACCTACTTGAGGCTGGGATTCTTCCATATAGAACAAAACCGACAGGTGCTCCCGGATCCCCTAATTTAGGTTTGGAAATGGCAAGAGAAGGTATTTTTTTGTCATTCAAACGTACAGGTAGTATTCTCAAAAGCATTACGCTAAGACTTCAGCATGAACCGATGAAAAATTGGGTTTTTCCGAATGAGATTCCATCGCCTTTGCAAAAGCATATGACTCGTCAATGGGTACATGATACTTTTGGTGAACCAGATAATTCTGTTCCCCCGAAAACCGTAATGAAAATAACTATGGGATGGGTTGATAGGTTTGCTATTGAGGATTTTCATATCCCAATAACAATGCAAATTCGTTACGACATGCAAGATAAAGCCGAAGCCGTGACTTTCCTCCCAACTTCAGATCTTCGTTGGTAGTTTTCACTTAAGCGGCATATCGGTATTCACTCAACGAGGCAGAATAAATAATATGGGCGATAAAAAATTATTATCTGATTATACAGAAAGCGAGTTTTTAGATTTAGTTCGTAAAATTTTTAATGCTGAAGGCCTTACAGAAGAGGACGATAATCGCCGGGTCAGGGAGTTTAGGCGACTTGCTGAACATCCATCAGGCTCCGACCTTATCTTCTACCCGGAGGATGGGAAAGATGATAGCCCTGAAGGTATTGTTCAGGAAGTTAAAGAATGGCGTCAGGCGAATGGTAAATCGGGCTTTAAGAGTTAGGCCAGGGTGGTGAGGTCTATAACGTTGACAACTATGGTAGTTACAACACCCCGGCGGCATATTGATATTCATAGAGGTATATAGTTTGAATACTTTAAGCGATTACTCAAGAGGCGAGTTCATTGCATTGATTGCAGAAATCATTAGTGATGAGGGTTCAGAAGCTCATCAGGATGAGCTTTCAGAGCGTTTCATTAAACTGGCAGAGCATCCAGCAGGATCAGATTTAATTTATTATTCTGAGCCGGGGGATCAGACTACACCGGAAGCCATAGCAGAAAAGATTCAACAATGGCGTCAGAAAAATGGTAAATCAGGTTTCAAAAGCTAAGCACGAAACCATAAAAAATTAGTTGGCCTTTTATCTGTCCCTTATAAGAAGCACAGATAACCCACTATGCTGCTTGAGTTCTTCATTCCTATGGCATTTATGGAAACTGGCATTACTCTTGCCATGCATGCGACATAATTTAGGTACCGGAGTACCCGCTTCCGCTTGCTTAAGAATGGCGATGATCTGGCTGTCAGTAAAACGTGATCGCTTCATAGAGATCCCTCTGAATTCAGGTTAGTAGAGAATTCTACTTATGAACACACCGGTTTTTCGGGAGGATTACCGTTTTTACTGAACGAGGGTGAACCTGAAGAAAGGGATAACCAACGGATAAAAAGCAAAAAACCCGCTTAAGTTTCCTTAAGCGGGTTTCTTAAATATGGCTCCTCTGACTGGACTCGAACCAGTGACATACGGATTAACAGTCCGCCGTTCTACCGACTGAACTACAGAGGAATCGTCGTGAAGACGGGGCGAATAATAACGAGGCAGTGCAGGGTTGTCAAAGATGTTTTTCGTCCGGGGTCTCTGTTTGACGATAAAAGAGACAAACCTGCGAAAAAAGAAACAGTTCGGAGAAAAAATATGCCGCTAAATATGAAAACTCCCGGTCTGGCCGGGAGTCGGAAGTTTACCTGTCAGCGTACCCGCCGGTCAGAACGGTGCATCAATATCCACCACATCGATCAGTTTATGGTTAACAAACTCTTTTAGTCCCAGGCCGAGTAATTCACGGCCATACCCTGAGCGTTTCACGCCGCCGAACGGCAGATCGGCTTTAACCATGGTCGGGTGGTTGATAAAGACCATTCCGGTAGTGATTTTTTTAGCCAGTGCATATCCGTAGCGGGTATCGGCCGTAAATATTGAGCCTCCCAGTCCGAAGTGCGAGTCGTTGGCAATACGCACAGCATCTTCGTCGTCTTTAGCTTTAATAATCATTGATACCGGGCCAAAGAACTCTTCATACCAGGCGGGGTTATCCGGTGTCACGTTGGTCAGTATTGTCGGCTGAACAAAAGCGCCTTGCTGCGGTACTTTCTCACCGACTTCAGTGGCGGTCGCGCCGTGTTTCACGGCATTTTCAATCTGTTTCCGCACGCCATCCGCAGCCCGCTGCGATGAAAGAGGGGCCAGTTGCGTGCTGCTGTCCATCGGGTCACCGGCTTTCAGTGCAGCGACACCGGCTGTGTATTTTTCCAGGAAGGTGTCATAAATTTTTTCGTTGATGATCATCCGTTTGGATGACACACACACCTGACCGGCATTCCAGTGACGTCCGAACACTGCCCATTTGACGGTCTTATCCAGTTCCGCATCGGCCAGTACCACAAAGGCATCCGTACCGCCCAGCTCCAGGGTGGATTTTTTCAGATATTTTGCCGCTGTCTGCGCCACGCTGGCCCCGGCCTTTTCTGACCCGGTCAGGGCCACGCCGTGCACGCGCGGATCCTTCAGCACATCCTCAATTTTATTGTGGGGCAGGAACAGATTGGTGAATCCGCCGGCAGGCAACCCGGCATCCAGCATCAGTTGCTGAAAGGCTTCGGCACACTGAGGTACGTTGGAGGCATGTTTCAGCAGCAATGTATTACCGGCGGCCAGCTGTGGCGCCAGAATTCGGGCAATCTGATAGAACGGGAAGTTCCAGGGTTCGATGGCCAGGATCACCCCCAGAGGCTGGTGAACCAGTACGGCTTTACCTTCCGCCGGGTCAGCGACCGGCAGCGGCTCATCCGCCAACAGCTTGCCGGCATTTTTAACGTAATATTCGAAAATAGCAGCAGATAATTCCACTTCGGCTTCAGCTTCAGCAAGAATTTTACCCATTTCCAAAGTGATGATTTTGGCGAATGTCGTTTTCTTCTCTCGCAGGATATCTGCGGCTTTCTGTAAGACGGGCACGCGTTCTGTGATGGAGAGTTCACGCCATTGTTTAAAGGTTTCATCGGCGCGGGTGATTGCGGCAGCGATGTCGCTGTCGGTTGCGTCCGCAAATGTTTTGACTGTTTCACCGGTGTAAGGATTAATGGTTGAAAATGGCATAAAGCGTACCTTCTGTTAGCCGGGCTGGCGTACTGCCTCAGTCCGGAGGGGTATTTTTCCCCGGGTTGTCATTACTCTTTTCTTAAGTGATTTATAAGCAAAGATGACCAAATATTCCAGATGGCACGCTCTATTGGTGCTATAGGTCACATTTTTTCTGTTTTTTCAGGCGATTACCCTTATGATTTTAAAGGGTATGCCGGCCTCTCTTCGGGGACAGAAAAGCCTGTTAAGGTGCAGAGGTATCGGATAATAACGGCAGACCAGGCCGGCCTGCCGGAAAGGCGGATTATCTTACATTCCCGTGGACTGACGGACTCAGTTCAGGGATATGCGTACAACGCTGTCAGGGCCTTTGGTCGACATATCTTTATTGAAGTCCTGCTTCACGGTGACATACAGGGTATTACCGTCCGGAGAAACCAGCAGACTGTTCGGGTGACTGCTAAACGACCAGTGATGTTTTACGGCATACGTGGTGCCGTCCAGTACCAGCACTTTCTTCGATTCACGCTGGCTGATATAGACCTCGTTGCGTTTTGCATTGAATTTGATACCCAGGGCATCTCCCGGCAGACGTTTAATCACCTTACCGGTATGTTCATCAAAGACCAGAGTCGTTTTTTGTTTTGAATCATCGGTGACAAACAGGCGTCCTGTGGCAGGATCTTCAGCCATATTCAGGAACAAATACGCTTTGCCATCTCCCGCCGTCAGGCGTTTTTCGATTTTATGGCTGTGAGGATTAATGACCAGGATTTCACCGCCACCATTGGCGGCATAGATTTTGTCCGTCAGCGGTGAATAAATGATCCCGGTGACCCATTTACCGGCATTTTTGATTCGGGTCTTCAGGCGGAAGGTCCCGGTATCCACGACGGAGATAAAGCCCGGATCGGCTACCGCCCCTACGTATAACTCATTGCCGTGCCATAAGATTTCACGTGCGCCCACGGCATCACCGTCTTTATCTTTACCCCCGAACATCAGGCGCTGCAGCACCTTACCGGTCTGTGCATCGACTTTTGAGACTCCGCCATCCAGCGTATTTGTGGTGTAAAACACCTTGCCTTGCGCATCGGTCGCCATGCCGAAGTTTTTCAGATCGGTGTGAGTTTCGCCGATCACGTTCAGCGTGCGGGGATCAAGGCGGTACAGCACGCCACCGTTCACATTTTTAAAGCTTTGCGCACTGGCGACATACAGAACACCCGCGTCCTGCGAATAGGCCATTTCATACAGCCCGTCGCCTAATTCACGCTGAGTCAGTGACTGATCGACCGGCGCTTTTTCCGTGGCGCTCACGGCCGGTGCTTGTACTTTACCGGCGGGGGCCTGGCAGGCAGTCAGGCCGAAGGTCGTGGCAATAGCAACAGCCAGTGCAGCGTTACGCGCGCTGAATAATGGTCTCATTCTTAGCTCCGGAAGGGGGATAGGCAGCGCTTAGCGCTGACTTTTATTATCGAATTAGTAAAAAGAATGAGAAGCATACGCATTAACTATTGGGAAGTAAATCTTACTCTGCTTCTGGAGACGGCGGGAAACAGGAGTGAGGAATAATCACTACCGGCTCAGCGTTTTACCGGGCCTAAGTTTAAAGAATGCTTCTTGATCAAAAGGATAGATAAAAATGCCTGCGGTTTTTATTACTCGCACACAAATTGTTATATTTAGAAATACAACTTTTTAATATTTCCTGAAAAGAAATAATTATCATTATCCTTATCATTCTTTGTCCGGTGGCAGATGAGGGGCTTCTGCCACCGGGTCAGCATTATAACAACGTCCGTCATTCATCTTTGTCAGGGGATAACATGTCTTGCAATCATCATACAGTGGCAGGAGACAGCATTCTGCCGCTTCACCGTCGTACGTTTCGTGTCTCATTACTGGCCATTGCTGTTCAGTGTTGCCTTACATCACTGACTGTGCAGGCTGCAGAAAGCCCTGCCACACCGGCCACGGAAGGCAATACGTCCGACCTGGTGGTCACCGGAAATCCCGCGGCCGCCGGTAGTGCGAAGAAAACTGATTATACGGTACAGACCACCCGTGCCGGCACAAAGATGCTGATGACACCGCGGGATGTCCCCCAGTCACTCAGCGTGATCACTCAGGCAAGAATGAAGGATCAGGATCTGCAATCCATCGGCCAGGTTCTGGCCAACACCACCGGTGTTTCGGCGGATCTGGTGGACAGTGAACGTTCAGATTATTACTCGCGAGGCTTTAAAATCAGCAGTTTTACCTTCGATGATATCCCCACCTCGGTGAATGATGACTGGAACTTTGGTGATGCCGCTTCAGACACGGCGATTTACGACAGAATCGAGGTAGTACGGGGGGCCACGGGCCTGATGACCGGAGCCGGAAATCCCGCCGCCTCGGTCAATATGGTCCGTAAACAAGCCGACAGCAAAACCTTCACCGGAAATCTGACCGCCAGTTATGGCACCCGGAATAATCAGCGTTATGTGGCGGATCTTTCCGGGCCTCTGAATGCGTCCGGCTCACTGCGTGGCAGGGTGGTGACGGGCTATCAGGATCAGGACAGCTGGCTCGACCGCTATCATAAAACCAGTAAGTTCTTTTACGGCGTGGCAGAGGCTGACCTCAGTGAACGGACAACGCTCTCGCTGGGCTATGATTATAATGATACCGAAACCGGTAACCCGACCTGGGGGGGCTTGCCGGATTTCTACAGCAACGGTGACTTAACGCATTATCGCCGCAGTCTCAACTCTGCCGCTGACTGGACGCGTTATAACACCAACTCGCACAAGCTGTTAGCCAATCTGGTGCATCATTTTGATAACGGCTGGATATACCGTATCAACGGCACACATGCGATCAGTACCTTTAATGACAAACTGCTGGATGTGATGACCTACCCGGATGAGGATACAGGGGAAGGTGCGACCGGTTTTGGTAGTAAGGATCGCGGACACCGTTCCCTGGACTCGGTCGATACCTATGCCAGTGGACCGTTCAGTCTGCTGGGGCGTGAGCATCAGTTAATGGCAGGGATCAGCTATAGCCGTCAGCATAATGCCACTTACAGTCAGGACGGCATTACGGATGCGGATAACTATGATATCTCAGCTGCCGATATGGGGGTGTTTGATAATCACTGGAGCGGGAATATTGGCGAGCCTGAATGGCAAAGCTGGTATGTGAATGCTAATGATATTGTCCGGCAGAAATCGGCCTATACGGCGGCACGATTCTCACTGGCTGACCCGTTGACACTGATCGCGGGTGCGCGTTATACCCAGTGGAGCACCGACGGAACCAGCGGGAATATGGCGAAAAATAATATTACCCCGTATGCCGGCCTGGTCTATGACATCAACGATGCGCTGTCGGCTTACGCCAGTTATACCTCCATCTTCCTGCCACAGACTTACCGGACGGGGTCCGGTCAGACACTGGCTCCGGTGACCGGCAAAAGTTATGAAACGGGTCTGAAATCTGACTGGCTGAATGGCCGGCTGACGGCGACCTTCGCGGTATTCCGCATAGAACAGAACAATGTCGGTCAGGAAGAGAACGGGGTCTACGTCAATAACAGCACCGAACAGGCTTACACCGCGGTTAAAGGCGCCGTCAGCAAAGGGGTTGAGTTTGAGCTTAACGGTGCGGTCACGGATAATCTGGAAATGACGTTTGGCGCGACCCGTTATGTGGCACGCGATGCTGAAGGGCGTTTTAACCCGGAGCAACCACAGACGTCCCTGAAACTCTTTGCCCGCTACCAGGTGCCGGCGTTACCTGATTTAACCCTCGGCGGAGGCGTTAACTGGCAAAACCGCATCTTTGACGATGTGACCGGTGCGGACGGTGAGACCGTACGGGTGTATCAGAGCAGTTATCCGCTGGCGAGTCTGTTTGCCCGCTATCAGTTAACACATCAGGTCTCGGTACAGGCAAATATCAACAACCTGTTTAACCGGACCTATTACAGTTACCTGAACAATTATGTGTATGGTGCCCCGCGGATCGCGTCGGTCAGCCTTTCTTATCAGTTCTGACCGGTGAAAAAAGATCCGGGCCGGAGGGACAATGGCATGGGTTGACATGTGTTCAATCTATCGGAAATCGCGGTGATTGAGCTGACGGCTACCCGATACCTTACGGGGTTCAGAGCCGTCAGCAGTGGTTAAAATCCACAGGTTTCTACCCACAGAACCTCTGGCAATTGATAAGCGGAAGATTCAGCACGCATGAGAGACAGCAGTAAATATCATAAAAGATAAAGCATCAGGCTGTATGAATCAGGCAAATTTGCACAGGTTTGACTGACCTGTAACCATCACGGGTATCGGGTGTCTGAGAACATAATTCAGGAAAAAGATGGAACATTAAAAATAAAGGATTCTGATTCGGGGAAAACGGCCTCTTTCAGACATCCATGCCCGCATAAATCAGAGATCAGAAGGTACAGTCACTCTGTCTGCTGTACCGCCTGACCAGGCTAAAGAGGTATATCAAATACCGTTCTGACGTTCCGGGTCGTGACGAAATCAGTCAGCGGGTTTTCGGTAGGGCTATTGCTTAAAACAGTTTTTTCACCGCCACTCACATTCGCATGATGTTCTCCGGGCAACAAATTCTCCTCAGGGGGACTCTTTGCTTTACAGGCAGCCTGCAACCCGGCGGGTTTTGCCGTTACCGGGAATACCTTTGCCATTCGCAGATTACGTGGCAGTGAAGACTATTTACCAAATGACATCAATTCCTGAACTGATTTTTCGGTACAGATCTCAAAATACTGAATACCGTGCAGGATATTCACAGAGATACCCAAAGACCTCCCCCAGCCTTGCCATAACGATACATGAATCCCTCTTTCTATCACTTTATTATTGTCATTATAGCTTTACACCTATATAGGTCATTGGCTATATTACGCAGGAGGGATTGTGTGGACGATTAAAACAACGGATAGGTTTGATCACTGGTATTCCTCGCTCAATGATACCGACCGGGCTTGCGTGCTTGCAGCCCTGTTGGTGCTGAGGGAAAAGGGGCCGGGTTTGTCCCGACCTTATGCCGATACGCTCAGAGGCTCTCGCTATAGCAACATGAAAGAGTTACGCATTCAGAGCCGGGGGGAGCCCATACGGGCATTTTTCGCTTTTGATCCGGCCCGTGCCGGCATCGTACTTTGTGCCGGAAATAAAGTTGGCAATGAAAAACGTTTTTACGATGAGATGCTCCCGGTCGCAGATCGGGAATTCACCATCTGGTTGAACACAATGAGAGAGAAGGAGTAACGCGATGGGCAGAACGCTGGAGCAGCTTATTGCGGATGAAAAACCTGAAGTCGTGGCCGAAGCTCAGGCAATGGCAACGGACATCCTGCTGAATATTCACCTTGCCGAACTGCGTGAGAAAGTACAGAAAACGCAGGTCGAAATGGCGAAGGCGCTGGGCATCAAACAACCGACTGTTGCCGGTATGGAAAAACCGGGACGCGATCTGAAACTGTCCACGCTTAAACGTTATATCGAAGCCACCGGGGGAAAACTGCGCCTGGATGTTGAATTGCCGGATGGTTCTCACTACGGATTTGTACTGTAAAGAGTGGTGCCCCGCGCAGCGCGTCGGTCAGGCTTTCTTATCAGTTCTGACCGTTATGCTGTGAGCAGTGACGGGAAGGATCCCGCCCCTGTTGCCTGCGTGCGTGCCCGTCCGGTGGGAGGCTACCGGATGAAGGTCGCCGGTCCTTTGCCGGCGGTGAAGCCCGTTGTTTCTGCCGGTCTGGCCCTCGTTATCCGCGGGCCAGCCAGGGTCACGAAATGTCGGTCATAATGTGTTTGATACGGGTATATTCTTCCAGGGAGTAGGCCGATAAGTCCTTGCCGTAACCTGACTTTTTAAAGCCGCCATGCGGCATTTCGGCACAAAGCGGGATATGGTTATTGATCCAGACGGTGCCAAACTCCAGTTCATGACTGATCCTGTGCGCCAGCCGGAGATCCTGCGTCCACACGCTGGCCGCCAGCCCGAATTCCACCTCATTCGCCATTTCGGTGGCTTCTTCTGCGGTAGTAAATGACTGAATGGTCATCACCGGACCGAAAATTTCCTGCTGAATGACTTCATCCTGCTGGCAGAGTCCGGAAATTAATGTGGGTTCAAAATAGAAACCCGGTCCCTCACCGGCCTGCCCACCGGTTTCAATACGGGCATGGGCGGGCAGGCGTTCGATAAAACCACGAACCTGATCACGTTGTCTGCTGCTGTTCAGCGCGCCATAAAAGGCCGAGGTATCTTCCGGTGCCCCATAGCGTAACTGTCCTATCTGCGCTTTCATCGCCTCCAGGAAGCGGGGATAAATCGTCTGCTGGACAATCAGCCGTGTGGCCGCAGTACAATCCTGACCGGCATTGAAAAAGCCGGCAGCACAGATTTTTTCAACAGCCTGTGGAATATCCGTATCTTCGAAGACGATCACCGGGGCTTTTCCGCCCAGCTCCAGGTGTGTCCGTGTCAGGTTCTCTGCGGCGGAGGCAGCGACCTGTTGGCCAGCCCGTACCGAGCCGGTAATAGACACCAGCGCCGCCCGCGGAGATGAAATCACCCGCGAGCCGGTGGCCGCTTTGCCCAGTAAGACATTAATGGTCCCGGCCGGGAAGAACGGTGCGGCGAGTTCGGCCAGCAGCAGAGTGCTCTGTGGTGTGGTATCACTGGGTTTCAGTACCACCGTATTTCCGGCTGCCAGCGCAGGGGCTATTTTCCAGACTGCCATCATAAACGGATAGTTCCAGGGCGTGACCTGGCCGACCACGCCCAGCGGCTCGCGGCGGATCACCGAGTTCATGTCCGGTAAATATTCGCCGGAATTTTTACCCTCCATACAGCGGGCTGCACCGGCAAAGAAGCGGAGAGTATCGCAGGAAGCAATAATCTCTTCCTGCCGGATGAAGTGTCGGAGTTGACCGGTTTCCTGGCTCTGCACAGTGATAATCTTATCGGCATTGTCTTCTATCGCGTCTGCAAGCTGCAGCAATGCCCGCTGGCGTTGTGACGGGGTCGTCTTTTTCCAGATCCGGAAAGCCGCATGCGCAGCATCATACGCAGCGTCCACCTCTGCCTGACCGGCCTGAGGTGACAGTGCATAGACCTCGCCGCTGACCGGGCTGATTAACTCAAAATAGTCAGAGGACGTTTCCGCAGTAAAAGCATGATTGATAAAATGCGATAATTTGCGCACGGTTTCCTATCCTTAATCATAATATTTATTATGTTTTATCATCCGTGAACGGGAATTTATAGCGACAGCATCATACGATTTTTATATGAAAGCAGACCGGTGGAGGGGGGAAAGAAATGATAAAATTAATGGGTAACTTCACCCGAACGGAACCTACGGTAAAGACGCCATGGTGAAATTAACAGGGAGAGGGGAACGTCAGCCGCGGGCAGTTCATCCGGAGGTGTTGTCTTATGACCGCCAAAGAGAGATTGTCACGACCCGTCTGTCTTCCCCCTTAATTGAGCTCTGCCTAAAGAAATCACGAGGCCTATGATTACTCATGCTGTGATTTTTTCACCTATCGGTCAGTCCAGTCGTTCAGACCAGATCATACAACGACTGGCAAATGCCATTATTTCCGGTTTATTGTCAGCGAATGAGCAATTACCGAATGAGGCTGATCTGGCCAGGATGATGGGTGTTTCACATATCACCATCCGGGAAGCACTGAATACTCTGCGCGCCAGGGGGCTGATTTATACCGCCCGCGGCCGGAACGGGGGCAGTTTTGTGGCCGACTCTGTTCAGAAAGAGGCAGCTCCGGAAGACCCTTTTTACAATATCAGCACCGAATATCTGTCGGATCTTGGCGAATGGCACAGTGCCATCTTTTGTCATGCGACCCGCCTGGCTGCCACGCGGATGACCGAAAAAGATCGGCAGGGATTAACAGAATTTATCGACGTACTGGAACAGTCAGACAGTCCGGAACTCCGTTGTCAGTCTGATATGCGATGTTTGCTGACGATTGCGGCTAATTCCCAGTCGGCGCGGATAGCGCATCAGGAGCTGATGATCCAGGCCGAATGGGCAGCACTGGTCACCATCCTCTATCAGTCAGAGGCATTTCACCGGCAGATTGTTGATGACTATCGCCATCTTCTTGCTGCTTTCCGGGCACAGGATGAGCTGCTGGCAGCGAAGGTGGCCGGCACACTGATTGACCATTTTACGACCAGACTGATCGAGTTTAAGTTCAGCGTACAAACGCTCTAGCTACGCGGCAGGAATAACATGTTAAATGAAGATGAAGTTAAAGTCTGTGTCGCTGAAAGAACTGAACATCTGTTCAGTTCGGTTACCGCATCGGCAGCCGCGCTCTCTGCCGGAATGGCTGACGTACTCTCGGTGATGGCAGATGCTGAGCACTTTCCCCGCAAGCTCCCTGAAAGTCAGTTACGGAAAACCCTGTTTCCCGTGATTGAACACACGCTTGCCGAAAGCCGGTATTGTTTTGGCGCGGGGTTTGCCTGCCATCATCATCTGCCGGAGGATAAACAGCCTTACTGGTTTCTGGAGTGGTGGTTTAAAAACCCCCGAAAAAATCAGAACTCCTGCCTGGAACTGGATCAGGCCACGCAGCAACGGCTGGACTTCAGTACCTTCGAATGGTTTAAAAATACCCGTGACACTGAAAATGTGTCTCTGCACGGGCCGTATGTGGATTACGTCTGTACCTCAGCGTATACCCTGACGGCATCCTCGCCGGTGATGATCAACCAAAAGCAGGTCGGGATTGCGGCGGTGGATGTGCTGGTCAGTGTGATAGAGGCAGAATTGCTGACCTTACTTCGTCAGTGCCGGCAAAAACTGGTTATCGCTAATCCTGATGGCAGGGTGATGATCTCCAGCCATCCGCGTTACCGGACCGGGACGTTGATTGACGGTGAACAGCAGGGCGATACGCTTCGCCGGCAGTTCTTTATGCTGTTTACGCCACACTGAGCTGATGGCTTACCTGTCACCGGTGTGACAGGTAAGCAATGAGCGGGCGTTTCAGAACGAGATCATTTTTCCGGGAGCCAGCCGCGTGGAAATCCCCAGTAAGGTTTTTGCCAGCGGGATAGCGACCGGTGCCAGTTGCCTCCCCATAAATAACGGGGTGTGCTTTATGGCAGCCAGCATCGCGAAGTCATCACTGGCCCCGGTGATATCATCGGTGATCGCTTTCCCTATCCTGACGGTTTGCGCTACACCGTGGCCGCTCCAGCCGTGTACCGAGTATATCTGTCCCCGTGAACCACTTTTCCGGCAGTCCGTGGCACCATTCAGGGTCAGGTCGGTTGTGCCACTCCAGGCGAAATCGAGTTCGAGGTCTTCTCTGTCTGCAAAAACGGTACGTAACCGGGAGGTCAGGTAGTCTACGGTCCGGTTATTGTCCCAGCGCATGCCGGTACCCTGACCCCCGAATAACAGCCGCTGATCCCGGACCGGGCGATAATAATCTATCTGTAACTGGGTATCATATACCGCTGTGCCGGTCGGCAGCAGGCTGCGGTTCCCGCCCCCGACCGGACGGGTGACCCCGACATAGGTATAAAAGGGCAGGGTGGTCGCGGGGTCCTGGCTCAGCAACGAGTGGGTATCATCATGAACAGCGATGATGACTCCCCGCGTTGCGGTGACAATGCCGGACGGCGTATGCACCCGGGTGCCCGCAGGAGTTTCCTCAATACGGATCACCTCACTGTGTTCATGCACGGTACCGCCATTCTTCAGGAAGCCATAAATCAGGCCGCGGTTCAGGGCCAGAGAATGGATCTGCCCGCCACAATCGTCATGGATCCCGCCGTGGTAGATTTCTGAACGGATATGTTCCCGTAACTCATAATTGCTCAGCACTGTGACCTGATGATCCCCCAGAGAGTGTCGGGCATCGGCGGCCTTAACCAGCGCGCTCATGTGTCCGGGGTGCACTGCGGCAGTAAGATGCCCGTGCTTGCGGTCAAGGTCGAGTGAATATTTGGCGGCGATATCATCGATCAGGGACATGGCTTCGGCGGAGGTAAATTTCCAGAGTCTGCGTGCCTCCTGATAAGAGAGGTTCTCCAGCATGGATTCGGCCTCCCAGCGGGCAAGGCCCGGAGTAAGCTGGCCACCATTGCGCCCCGACGCGCCTGACCCGATGGCATTTTTCTCCAGCAGTATCGTCTCCACCCCCGACTCCGCCAGATGAAGCGCCGTCGAGGCACCTAATAAACCGCCGCCAATCACTACGAGTTCACACTGTGTATCACTTTCCAGCGGCGGGAAGGACATCCAGGGGGCAAGCGTAGACTCGTAGTAATTCGCGGGGTTTCCTGGGTCAATTTTCTGGCTTTCATCGTTATGGCGTTCACTGTCAGGCCGGACCCAGTTCCAGTCCCCGTCGGTGATAATGCGACTGATAAGCCCCGTTCGTGCGTCACTGACCAGCTCGGGTTTAATAATCCTGTCATTACTTTTCATGGTGTTTTTCCGGGTGATTGATAAAAGCACAGGTAAACTCACTGTGCGTTACTGGTTTTCGTTATTCCGAAACGGTGGTGGCAGATTTACTCATACAGCTGTAAACGACCCAGCCCAGACCGATCACTGCCCAGACAGAGCCCAGCACAAAGGCATCGTGGTCAAGATTGACCCACATAAAGGCGACACTGGCCAGGCCCGCGGCCGGAGAAATCAGATTACGCAGGATGTTACGCATGGAGTTCAGCCCTTGTTCTTTAACAGCGAACCTGGCAATTACACAGATATTGACGGCGCTAAAGGCGACCAGTGCACCGAAACTGATTAAGGAGACGGCGGTATCCAGGTTGAAGAAAATAGCGCTCAGAGAGAGAAGGCCGGTAAAAAGCACACAGTAGAGCGGCGTGTTTGTCACGGGGTCAAGATAACCAAACAGCGGTGCGGTGAAACGGTTATCCTTACTCATAATGTGCAACAGTCTGGCGGCACTGGCATGAGAGGCGAGCGCAGAGGCAAAGGTATTGAATAAAATAGCGACCAGAAACAGGGTCTGGAATATCCGGCCACCGACATACAGCACAATTTCCGGCATGGCTTCGGTCGGGTTTTTGAAGGCAGAATTATCAGGATAATAGAGCTGGATAAACCAGGCGGCGATAAAGAAAATAATCCCGCCACTTAATGCCGTATAAAAAATGGCTTTAGGGATAAGCGTGTGCGGACGTTGTGTCTCTCCGGATAGCGTCGTGACCGCATCAAACCCCAGATACGAGAAGCACAGGATCGCCGCGCCGCTGATTAAAGGCATTACGGAGTGCTGGCCATTAAACAGCGGAGCCGTGGTCATGACCCGGTGGATCCCGGCCGTGGTCGTCAGATCATGTACGACCATGTAGATAAAGGCCATCATCAGTAATACCGGTAAGCCGACGAACAAGACATTGGCATTGGCCAGCAGTTTGATTCTGCAGCAGTTGAGGTAAGTGACCAGCGCCGTAAATATCAGTATCGAAATCCAGCCAGGCACCTCAGGAAAAAGGGATCGCAAATAGATCCCGGCCAGCAGGGAATTAATCATCGGCAGTAACAAGTAATCCAGCAGTGAGGACCACCCGACCATAAAACCGCTGTGTCGCCCGAAAATATGTCGGGTGTAACTGTAGGCCGACCCCGCAGACGGGTAAATCTTTACCAGCCGCCCATAACTCTGCGCGGTGAATAATACCGCGACCAGCGCAATCAGATACGCCAGTGGCACACGACCCACAGTGACACCAGAGACGATGCCGAAAGTATCAAATACAGTCATCGGGGTCATATACGCGATACCGATGATCACGACCTGTAATAACGAAAGTTGTTTTCGCGAGTGGTTATTTTTATCCATCGTCAGTCCTTAAAAATATTATCAGGTGCCGGTTTCTTCCGTGATAACAGCAGCACCGGTAGGTAGTCACGTAATTAACCGCAGCCGGCGGCCTCTGTGCTGTTACTGGCCGTTAATATGGTTCTGATAATGCTGGCCATCGGTTACTTTCCGGTACGGACGTGCAGTCAATAAATAAAGCAGCCCGCATCCCGTCACCACCGCCAGACCGGCTAAGACAATCCAGCGATCAAGGAAATTATCCCCGGAGGCAGGTACACAGAGCAGGTAAATGCCGAACAGACCATAACCCAGCGCCAGCAGGTTGTTCAGAAAGCCCCAACGCCCGAGTGACCACGGGCCGGCCGGTTTCCAGCCCTGTACCCTTTTACGGAGAGCCGCCAGGACGACCATCTGAAAAGAGATATAAATACCGGCCACCGCGAAGGCAGTAATTCTGGCCAGGTTATCCGGCTGGTAATACACCCAGAGGCAAATCAGCAACGGTAAGGCACAACTGACGATCATGGCATTATCCGGGACCTCATTTTTTGAGATACGGGCCATCCATTGGCTGCCGGGCAGCATATTGTCGCGTGAGAAAGAGAAAATGAGCCGGCTTAACGCGGCCTGTAATGAAAGAATGCAGGACAGCATGGCAATAATCGCTATCACCACAAAGATCTTTTCACCCTCTGTCCCGAGCGCATTATTCAGAATTTCCGGGATCGGGTCCTGAATTTTACCGGAGACAATATCTTTCAGATTCGGATAAGAGAGCAGATAACCCAGTACTGAGATAATGGCAGAGATAGCGCCAAAGAAAATACTGAGTATCATCGCCACGGGAATTTTTCTGCCGGCATCTTTCACTTCTTCTGCCACATTGCCGCAGGCTTCAAAGCCGAAGAACATAAATAATCCCAGCAACGAGGCCGTCATAAAGGCATGGGAATAACCGGCAGATCCGCTGGCTGCACCCATGCTATCAAACAGGATCCCCACAGGCTGGGTACGGTGGAAAATTAACAGGTAAATACCCAGTGCAATAACACTGATAATTTCACACCAGAATCCGATACGGGCTACACGGGCAAGGTTCCTGGTGCCCGAAAGATTGACCACCATCATCAGTAACAACAGTAATACCGAGGTCAGCAATAAGTGGCTGGCTGTCTGGGTATAACTGAACAGGGAAGCGACGAAGGTTGCACTGTATTCTGCAATGGAGGTGATAGTGACCACCAGTGCCCACAGATAGATCCAGGCGGCAATCCATGCATATTTCTTACCCCACAACAACCGCGCCCAGGGATAAAGTCCGCCGGTGATCGGATACTGTGAGGCGACCTCACCGAACACCATAGCTACCAGCATCTGGCCTGCGGCCGCAATCAGGATCCACCAGATGGCGGGCGGGCCGGCCAGGGTCATTGACAGAGCAAACAGTGAATAAACGGCGGTTAGTGGCGAAAGATAGGTGAAACCAAGAGAGAAGTTAGACATCAGGCCGATTGAACGGTTGAATTTACGCACATCCGGAGCAGATGGCGGTGTGACCATGTCGGGGGGAGAACTACGCATTAACACCTCGATAAAATATTCACAGATCCAAAGATGTCTGAATGTATAAAACATAAGATTTTATATGTATATATATGTAAAGAGGCTGTTTTCGTAATTTATTGATATAAAAGAATAAATCACTTCATACTACTTTCTTATGAAAAAAGACGGCCATTTCCTTCGTCATGCGGGTGATGTTGTGACAGTGCAGGGAAGGTGATACAGGCGGTGCTCAGGTGGCTGGCGGATATGGGGGTTCAGAAATGAAGGGACTTCTGTTTCCGATGCCGGTAGCGCCGGGGATAAAACGAAAAAGGTCAGACCGGCGGAAGAAGGTAACACCGGGACTGCCAGACAGCCCCGGAGTCATCAGACAGGTGTTTTCAACAAAGTGTTTATTCGGATTTCCTGAGAATCCTGAGAAAAACCGTTTCGTTGATCCTGCGCAAGATAACGGGAACTTCAGTTTCAAAGTCAAATTTACGGTCGGGTATCCTTACCTCGTTATGACCATTTAATGACCAGGGAAAAGGAATGGACCGTCAATACACCAATGGACTGGCCCCGGAATTGCTGGCAACACTGGATCAGTCCCCGTTTACCGCGGAACAACTGGCCGGGATGAATGATGAAACGCGGGCACGCATCTCTGAGCAGCAGGAATATTGCCGCCAGCATCCTTCTACCCTATACCGGCCGGATAACAGAGATAAAATTATCAGCACTCTGTGCGATGGCCCGATGATTGTAGGTCGTGAAGGAGAAGCGATGCCGAAGGATTTTCTGTTATCTGCAGAGGTGGCGTAATGGGGAATCGATCTGACTGTTATGGACGAGGGACCGCACTGGAAGGCGATAAGACAACCACGGGTGCTGAATGTATTGCCTCAATGTCCAATGATACTGAACATGGGCGCAGGGTTGTTCGTGTGGGTGATAAAACGACACCCTGTCCTAAATGTGGTGAGGCAGGGGTGATTATATCCGGTGAACCCCGCGATACCAATAATGGAAAAATAGCGGCGGTGGATGGTTCAGTCGTGCGCTGTGGCTGCCCTTCAGGCTCAAACCGGATTATCGCACCGGCAGGACAATGGGTTGGCAGAGGCCCGGATCCTTCTGTTACAGCCCTTGCAGCACTGGTTGCTGAACGTAAGGCCGCAGAAGAACAAAGAACGAAACAACTGGCAGAAGAACGTGACCGCAATCGTGTCTTTGCCAAATCCTGCCTGCGGGGTGAAGGCTGTAACGATGCCGGAAAAGATCGGGAGCCTCATACCCATTTCGCTGCGATGGCGTTTTATCAGGCCGTTCCGCCTGCCGGCCCTGCCTCAGATAAAGATGTGATCCAGCACGCTCAGACGGCGAAGAAGAAACCTGCAGAGGATATCCCGAAGCCGAAGAAGCGAAGCGCCCTGTACAAATGGTGGTTCGGTAGTCATGAGGAAGTCGAATACCAGCGGGCAGCCGCCGAAGCGACGAGTGCTGCTAATGCTCAGACCGCGGTTGAAGGTGCCAGCGTTCTTGGTCTGGTAGGTGGCAGTGCCATTCCGTCAGGGACATGGGCAGTAAAACTTGGGGAAATGGCGACCGGGCTGGGAAGGGTCGCAACCAGCGGCCCCGGTGCGCCCATCGCAGCAGTCGTGCTGGGAATGATGCCCGGAAGGCTCAATGACGGTGAACAGGACTTTATTGACCGGATGCGTCTGGAGCAGATGCGTGAAGCACCAACCCGCGTGCGTTATACCTGGGAACAGGATGCCCACGGGAATCTGACTCCGCACGGCTGGCATACCCCACCGGGTAAAGACAGGGTACGTGTGCGAAAAATGGAGTGGGACAGCCGCCGAAAAGCGTATACCTTCACCACAGAGGAAGACCCCCATATAACGATTATCTGGACGCCGGACAGTTCAGGTGTCAATGTTCCTTCAGATACAGGCAACCGGAATCCGGTAAGGATACCGAACCCGGTAGTAGTTGATCCATTGCCGGAAAATACCCGCATCAAGGCGACAACCAGCCCGGCACCGGAAGAGAAAAGCTTTGCGGATTATATTCTTATTCTGCCATTGCCGTATATTCCACCGATTTATATTTATCTGAATGCTGATCATAAATACCATGTGGCCCCAAAGGGAAATCCTCCATTACCTGCCTTCCCGGATGCTAAAACAGCTAAGAAAAGAACCCCGGTTAAGGGCGGGAGATCATTGCGTTCAAGATGGAAAGATCCTAAAGGGCGTATCTATGAATGGGATTCACAACACGGTACGGTTGAAATTTATGATCGTTCAGGACGCAATCATTTAGGAGAGTTTGACCCAATAACAGGTGAGCAAACTAAACCAGCAGATCCGACAAGAAAGGTAGAAAAATGACAATTGTTTATACTATTGATGCTTTCGAACGTGTAGATGAACTACTCGTCTTCGAAATCGATATACCGAAAGAAAAACTCCCGGAAGTAGCAAAAGTCATGGTTTGGACGGATGAAGATTATAGTGACTTTACTGCAGGGATTGGTGGATGGGATCTTACCAGCCAACAGGTCAAGGCAATTGAGAAAATCTTAGATAAAAACTTTTTCCAGGAAGATTTGGATTTTCAAATATCAGGTGGGGAAATCTGAAATATAGTTATCCTCGCTTTAGAGCGAAGTTATCAACTGTCTATCTAACGCAAGCAGCACATCCTCCTTAGGTGCTGCTTTATCCCTTCGAACACCCCCCCTAAGTACACTAACTGTTGCGCTCCAGCGTTCTTACGACATGTATGGCCGAAAGTGAAAAGTTGGCATCAATCGCCAGTGCCTCACTATTAAAGTCATCAATGATATTAGCTGACGCACAGAACGACCATCAGATAGCTTCCTGTGCCATCAGCTTTCTACGCGATGGCCTCACCATTTTTTTGCTATGGCTTCCTTAATGATTTCGGCTTCAGCCTGCTTAAGGATCGCCATTATTTGGCTATCGGTAAAACGCGATTTCTTCATAGAATTCTCCTCAGTTCAGATTACGGGAAAGTTCTGCTTATGAATACACCGGTTTTTCGGGAGGCTTACCGTTTTTACTGAACGAGGGTGAACCTGAAGAAAGGGATAACCAATTGATGAAAAGCAAAAAACCCGCTTAAGTTTCCTTAAGCGGGTTTCTTAAATATGGCTCCTCTGACTGGACTCGAACCAGTGACATACGGATTAACAGTCCGCCGTTCTACCGACTGAACTACAGAGGAATTGTCGTGAAGACGGGGCGCATAGTAACGGGCCGGGGCGACGTTGTCAAAGTTGTTTTCGCGTAAAATAAACTGTTTGCTGATAAAAAAGACACAATGGTGCAGAAGTGGTCAATGGTGTCCGTTGTGAGTTCCCGGCGAAAGGCTATCTCAGGAGAATACGTCCGACAGGCCACCCGTAGATTGTGGCAGGCTCCTGCCCCGGACAGTGTGAAACGCTGGCCCCTGCCTGGCAGTAATGTGCCTTACCCGTACTGGCAGGTTTGCGAACCGGAAATTGAATCGGGGATATTCATGAACTTTCAGCGGCACGGTATTGCCATCCGGTAAAAATGCAGGCCGGACCAATACAGAAAATGCGCTGATCGTACCGGGCCTGCCGCGAAGACAGGCCCGGTCAGTGTCGTGCGGGTGTGCTTTGCCTTACCACATCAGGTCATCCGGCACTTTGAAATCGGCATAAGGATCATCTTCGTCCTGCGCTTCCTGGCTCAGCGCACTGTTCAGGACGATACTGTCGGCATCCCGCTGTGCAATTTTATCCGCAACGCTTGCCGGAATGATCGCGTAATCGGCGATATCACTCTTCTCTTTCAGCAACCGGGCAATGGCCAGACGGCCATTCATCAACTGATCCCGGGTGGCTTTATCCACGGTCAGTTGTTTGATCAGGTTATTATCGGTGAAATTGAAACTGATATCACCTTTGATACCGCTGATGCGGTTCATCTCAATCAGTTGTTTTACCTGGGCTTTATATTCCCGGGAAAGTGCCGCTTGTTTTTGTTGCTCGTTCAGTTCTTTTGCGCGTTCTGTCTGCGCCTTTTTATTTTCCTCGACCGCTTCGCGGGCTTCACGTGCCTGAACACGGGATTTTTTTGCGGTTCTCTGAACTTTGGCCATCTTTTTATCGGTGACTAGTCCGGCTTTGAGCATCTGCTCCTGTAAGGTAAGTTTTGCCATGTCTGTATCTGAATTTATGGGGTAATGTCCGGATTATACCTGCAATCGCCGGATTTGTGCAGGCGTAGCATGACGGCGATGCAGTATCAGAAGCGATCTTCAGCGACTCCTCACACGAAACTGCCCATGCTCAGAGATGAAAGTACCGGCACCTCACGGTGGCTCCGCGAGGGCAAAGACAGGGCAGGCTATCGGGCCTCAGTTTTCTGCGGTACAACCTGACCGGGAGGCTCAGTATACGGGGGCAGATCGTTTTCTCCCTGTCCCGGTAATAGCTTTTTGTAATACCGTGGCTCTCAGCCCTCCCGGCAGGTCGTTACATTTTATGACCCGGCCGCGCAGAAATGTCATCGCGGGGCAGGGCGCTCCGGGAGAGATGGGGCCGTCCGGGTAAGCGCCGGATATCGCGTGATCAACCAGGCATAACGCACTGTGCAGAAACATTCTGCACTGTCTTTGTGCAGGCAGCCTGAGTTTTGTCCCCGGTAAAAATGACTACTGCGAACAGAAAATGGCCGAAACGGCTTCTTTTCATAGTGTTTTTGTTATGACATTCGGATCAGCGAAACAGTTTAGTCATTTCTGGCCTGTTAATTGCAACTACCGGTATATCCAGCCACAGGCTTAGCCTGCTTCGAGTATCCGGATTTAGTGACGGGAGAGAAAATGAACTTAAGACGACTGAAATACTTTGTGAAAATTGTCGATATCGGCAGCCTCACTCAGGCCGCAGAGGTATTGCACATCGCTCAACCGGCACTGAGCCAGCAGGTAGCTACCCTGGAAGGGGAGATGGATCAGCAATTATTGATCCGCACCAAACGCGGGGTGACCCCGACCGATGCCGGTAAAGTGCTCTACACTCATGCCCGCAATATTCTGCGGCAGTGTGAACAGGCACAGATGGCGGTACATAATTCCGGTAATATCCTCTCAGGACAGGTCTCCATCGGGCTTGCTCCGGGAACCGCCGCGTCTTCTCTGGTGATGCCATTGCTGCGTGAAATCCGTGAGACCTGGCCGGATATTCTGGTATACCTGCACGAAAACAGTGGTCAGGCGTTGAATGAGAAAGTCATCAATGGTCAGCTCGATATGGCTTTATTGTACGATCGCACGCCGGAAAAGGGCCTGAGTTCTCAGCCACTGATGCAGAAAGAATTGTATCTGGTCGGCACCGGCGTTTCTCCGGGGGCACAGATTGATCTCTCTGAAGTGGCGGGAATGAATCTGTATCTGCCGCGTGATTACAGTGCGGTAAGACAACGGGTGGATGAAGCTTTCTCTCTGCGCCGTCTCAGTGCACATATCATTGGTGAAATTGAATCACTGTCGACATTGTCCGCAGCAATTTCCAGTGGTATGGGAGTTTCGGTATTGCCTGAATCGGCGGCAAGATCGCTCACTGCTCCGATTAATGGCTGGATGGCGAAAATCATTTCTCCGTCACTGCATCTGCCATTATCTCTGAACACCTCTTCAGCATTACCTCTGTCAGCCTCTGCCCGGGCTGTCCAGCATCGTCTGCTCGCCCTGGCTCAGCGTCCGGCGGTCACCGAACGTGAACTGATGCTGGTGAGTTAATCACCACTTTTCCCGCCGGAAGCCGCTAAACCGGCTTCCGGCTCTATTTTCCGCCCCTGAGGGACAAAAAATTATTGCCCCCGGGGGCCTCTATCATTAGGATTGGCGCCGGTAAGAAAACGTTTGCGCAGCGTATTGCGCTGACCGGGGTTTCTCCTCTCGCAGGAACTTATTCCGAATACTGAACCCGTGCTGCGTCATGGCACGGGTTTTGCTTATGTCATTTTGGGGTGGAATGAAGGTTTGTCTGTCCGGCCTGTTACCGGGCGATGACAGCCATTTCTTAAAGACTGTTATAAAATAAAAATCGTGATAAGCGAGATCTATAAAGGACCGACTCATGCTTGAAAAACTCTTTAAGTTGAAAGCACATAAGACTACTGTTCGTACAGAAGTCATTGCAGGACTAACGACCTTCCTGGCGATGGCCTATATCCTGTTTGTTAACCCGAGTATCCTCGGGGCAACCGGCATGGATAAAGGTGCAGTCTTCGTTGCTACCTGTCTGGCAGCGGCCATTGGCTCGGTGCTGATGGGAATGATTGCGAACATGCCTATCGCTCTGGCACCGGGAATGGGCTTAAATGCCTTCTTTACCTATACCGTTGTGCTGCACATGGGTTATCACTGGCAGGTCGCTCTCGGGGCGGTCTTTATTTCTGCGTTAATCTTCTTCGCATTATCTCTGTTCAAAATCCGTGAATGGATCATCAACAGTATTCCGTTACCGCTGCGCTCTGCAATAGCCGCCGGTATTGGTCTGTTCCTGGCGCTGATTGCGCTGGAAGGGGCGGGGATTGTGGTAGGTAACCAGGCAACGCTGGTCGGCTTAGGGGATCTCACTAAAGCCGGACCGTTACTGGCTATCCTGGGCTTTTTCCTGATTGTGGTTCTTGAAGCCCGCCGTATTACCGGTGCCGTACTGATCGGTATTCTGGTGATCACCGCCATTTCGATGCTGTCGGGTATGACACCTTTTGCAGGGATCTTCTCTGCGCCGCCATCTATTGCACCGACTTTCCTGAAACTGGACATCGCCGGCGCCTTTAACGTCGGACTGGTCAGCGTGATTTTTGCCTTCCTGTTTGTCGATGTCTTTGATAACTCAGGCACACTGATCGGTGTCAGCCGCCGTGCGGGTCTGACGGATGAGAAAGGAAATATCCCTGCGATGGGTAAAGCGCTGATTGCGGACAGTTCAGCAGCGCTGTTCGGTTCTCTGCTGGGGACGTCTACCACCACCAGCTTTGTTGAATCTACCGCAGGCGTCAGTGCCGGCGGACGCACCGGTCTGACCTCTGTGGTGGTCGCTATCCTGTTCCTGCTGTCACTCTTTTTCTCGCCGCTGGCAGGCAGTGTTCCTGAGTATGCGACTGCCCCGGCATTACTGTTTGTGGCGGTACTGATGACCTCCGGGCTGGCTGAAATTGACTGGAAAGATATCACCACAGCAGCTCCGGTGACGGTGACCGCGCTGGCGATGCCATTAACGTACTCTATCGCGAATGGTATTGCCTTCGGGTTTATTACCTGGACGGTGGTGAAGTTACTGACCGGTAAAGTCCGTGAAGTTAACCCGGCATTGATTATTCTGTCTGTCTTGTTTGTGATCAAGCTGGGCTGGCTCAGCGCCTGATACCTGTCATCGCTGAGATGAAAAAGGAGCTTCGGCTCCTTTTTTGTTTTATCTGCGACGCACTACTCCTGGCGTTATTCACCTGACCGGGTCCGTACTGCAAAGCTGCTGTGCCGCGGGATCCTGTTCCCGCGTCTCTCACTGACCAGCAAACGGGGACTCCCTGACAGGCAGTGGCAGAGTATCGGTAATCCCGTGTAGTCTTTTCACCCCGCCGGGTATAAAATTACATCACCGCGCTTCCACTTCCGGCGGCATCCTTTACGGCATGAATAGTGGTCGATACGCTCTCCGTTACCGGGAACCACTGATTATTCCTCCCTTTTCTGTTCAGATGATTTGGTATCGCCGTGCGAAATCCTGGCTTAGTGTTAACTGATGCAATAAAAAGAACGTCCTGGTATCCCAGGCGCAGACGTTATACGACCTTAATGAAAAGGGAGATAACGCCACTGGCATTGCCAATTCTGATAGAAAATCTCTGTGTCATGCTGATGGGGGTGCTCAGTACATTCCTGGTCAGTTGGCTTGGAAAAGCGGCGATGGCCGGGGTGGGCCTGGCGGATAGCTTTAATATGGTCGTTGTCTCGTTTTTCGCGGCGGTTGATCTGGGGACTACGGTGGTGGTTGCCTTCAGTCTGGCAAAACGAGACAGTGAACGAGCCAAAGCCGCCGCCCGGCAGTCACTGGGATTGATGACAATCCTTTCATTACTGCTGGTGGTCATTATCGAATTTCGCGGGCATGTCATTATCGATTTGATCGCAGGCAGTGCGGAGCCACAGGTAAAAACCTTTGCACTTAATTACCTGCAAATTTCTGCCTGCAGTTACCCGGCCGCCGCCATTGCCCTGATCGGCAGTGGTGCATTGCGCGGGTCAGGGAATACCAAAATTCCGATGCTGATTAATGCCGGGATGAACATACTGAACATTATTATTACCAGCGTGCTTATTTATGGCTGTTTTTCCTGGCATGGAATCGGTTTCTCTGGCGCTGGCTGGGGGCTGACGATTTCCCGGTATATCGGTGCCCTGGTGGTGATTACGGTACTGATGGGACGCCTGAACGGGGCGCTTACGTTGCCTCTGAAGAGTTATTTTCAGCGATGGAACCTGGCGATACTCAGTGAAGTGCTGAGTATCGGAATTCCTGCCAGTATAGAGTCGGTATTGTTTAATGGTGGTAAACTACTGACTCAGGTATATGTGGCCGGAATGGGAACCAGTGAAATTGCCGGTAATTTCATCGCCTTCTCAATAGCCTCATTAATCAACTTGCCCGGCAACGCGCTCGGCTCAGCATCGACTATTATTACCGGGAAAAGGCTCGGCAGAAATCAGGTCTATCAGGCGACAATACAGGTACGTCATATTTTCTGGCTTTCTACCTTAGGGCTTTGCAGCCTTGCCCTGCTTTCTGTGCCATTGGCCGGGGTTCTGGCCCGCTTTTATACGCGGGACCCGGAGGTCATTCGGGTGACTGAGCATCTGATTTGGCTGAATGCAGCCTTTATGCCCATATGGGCCACTTCCTGGGTGTTACCGGCCAGTTTTAAAGGGGCGCGGGATGCACGCTTTGCCATGTTCGTCTCGATGTTTAGTATGTGGGGGGCCAGGGTGGTGCTGGGATATCTGCTGGGGATCTCTCTGGGTATGGGGGTAGTCGGTGTCTGGCTGGGAATGTTTATGGATTGGGCGGTGAGAGGGGCCTGTTTCTGGTGGCGCCTTGTCAGCGGTCATTGGCTGAATAACTACCGCCGTCTTCAGGAAAAATCAGCCCGCCGGGCCGTGATGATCCGCAAGGTACCGGACGAAAAGTAAGTTAGCGAAGTGGTAAACACAGGTTGGCTCAATCATTAACTGTAGTGATAGCTTATCCGGGGAAAGTAGTAATGATTGGTTAATTTCACTTTGGGTCATAGAGTGGGTCAGACTAAATGAATACTAAAAAAGAATCCTTAAAAGAAGAATCAGTGATAACTGATCCCGCATCCTCTGCATCGGCGGAGGCGTTTCAGATCTTTAAAGACGTGTTTTTTGATAGCGTACCGCTGCCTGCCTGGATTATCTCCGGTTGCGGACAGGAAGTTGTCGCCAATCAGCAGTGGCATAAAACCATGTCTCTGCCCCCGGTGATGTCTGAACCACACTGGATGCACTGGTTACATCCGCAGGATAAAGCCCGGATCAGCGCCGCCTGGGAAAGATCCATACAGCACTCTGACGTCTTCCGCCAGCCAGTCCGGCTGGGTGTGGCTGCAGGAAGTTATTACTGGTTTATTGCCTGCGGACACTTTATCCCTGCGCGTAACCTCTGGCTGATCACATTTATCGATATTAATGAATTGCAGGAGGCCCGCGAGGATATTACTCAGCATCTGCGGACTTATAAAAGCATGCTGGATGCCAGCATCGATTGCATCAAACTGATAAACCTGCAGGGTGAGTTAATCAATATGAATCTGTCCGGGTGTAAGGCACTCGGCGTTTCTCCGGAGTCCGGATTCGGTATGGACTGGTTAAATCTTCTGCCACCCGAAATACGGACACGTGGCCGTAAGGCCCTGAAACTGGCCAATACCGGCAGGAATGTCCGTTTCTCGGGTAAAAGTCAGGTGGGTGAAAATAAGCCTTTTTACTGGGATAATATTCTGACACCGCTGCAGGACCCGCAGGGTGGGGTGACCAGTATTCTCTGTGTGTCACGGGATATCACTCGCTTACATCAGGCGGAGCAACGGTTTAAATTTATCAGTGAGCATGATGAACTGACCGGGCTTCCCAACCGGCGAATGTTCAACACTACGCTGAAAAAATACCTGCGGCAGGCCGGCCATCATAGCCGTCCTTTCGCACTGGTACTGATTGATCTGGATTATTTTAAACTGGTCAACGATACCCTGGGGCACCCGGCAGGCGATTACCTGCTGAAGAGCGTGGCTAACCGGCTGAAGAAATCACTCTGTCGCGATGCCTTTGTTGCCCGCATCGGCGGTGATGAATTTGCAGCGGTGTTGCCTGGCATCGGGGACAGTCAGTCGCTACTGGAGGCAGGAGATAAACTGATTGCCGATACGACGGTACCCCTGACATATCAGGGGCAGACTATCTATACCAGCCTCAGTATGGGCGGGGCTATCTTCCCGCAACAGGCTGCAGACAGCACTGCGATGATTAAAGCCGCCGATATCGCTCTGAATGAGCTGAAAAAGAACGGCCGCGGCGGGGTGCTCTGTTATGACCCGGCCATGTCAGATGTCGTGGATACCACCCGGGGGCAAATGGAACTGGCAAAGCAGCTGATTTATGATGAAGCCATTTTGCCGTTTTATCAGCCAAAGGTTCGTTTAGAGGACGGGAAGATCATCGGGCTGGAAGCTCTGATGCGCTTCTTCAATAGTCAGGGTGAGCTTTGCTTCCCGGGGGATATCTGGTCGGCGTTTGAAAACTACGCGCTGGTCGAACGTATTGGCTATATTATTCGTGACAAAGTGTTTGCCGATATCCGGTGCTGGATAGACAGTTCGCTGGACGTGGTTCCGGTTTCCGTGAATGCCTCCCCGGTTGAGTTTATGCGTGATAACTATGCCGAGAAGGTACTGCAGCAGCTGGAACATTACCGGATCCCGCCCGCGCTGCTGGAGATTGAGATCACCGAACATATGTTTGACGGCCGCGGAGCCGGGTATGTCTTTCGCGCACTGAATCTGCTTAAAGCACAGGGTGTGCGGATCTCGTTAGACGACTTCGGGACCGGTTATTCTGCGCTGGCAAACATCCGTGACTACCCGGTCGATGTGATCAAAGTTGACCGGAGTTTTGTTGCCAGTCTGAGTAAAGGTAAAGAGGGTCTGGCGGTGATTAAGGCACTCTGGTTGCTGGCCACGGAGCTTGAGCTGGATGTGGTGGCGGAGGGTATCGAAGAACCGGGGCAACGGGATGCCTTGATCCGGGAAGGTTACTTACTGGGGCAGGGGTTCCTGTTCAGTATGGCAGTCCCGGCCGATGTTATCGCAGGTTTTCTGAACAACCGGCATACTTTTACCTTACTTCAGTATCCGGTGAGCGCCTGACACCGTCGTAGCCGCCGTTGCGGGTGAGGGAAAAGACGGTGATTTACAGGAGATTGCATTCCGGCTTTTCCTGACCGGCAGGGGGAGTTAACTGCATGTAGTGCTACCAACTTATTGATTTAGTGTATAATGGTGTTTTTAAGGTGCTTTTATGGCGTCCATTCCCGTACGCTGTCTCTCTTGTGCTGTGACTGAAGGCACAGTCCGTAACGGTAAAAGTACCGCTGGGCACCAGCGTTATCTCCGCAAGCAGTGCCGTAAGACACGGCTACTCACTTTCATCTATACCGCCTCCCAGCCCGGTACACACCAGAAAACCATCGATATGGCTATGGATGGTGTTGGATGCCGTGCCAGTGCACACATAATTGGCATTGGCCTGAACACCATTTTCCGGCATTTACAAAACTCAGTCCCCGGTCAGTAACCTCATGGATAGATAAAGGCGGGCAGTGATGTGATTGTCTGCGTAGAAATGGACGAGCAGTGGGGCTATGTCGGGTCTAAGTCACGCCTGAAGGGTAAGTTTCACGTTATTAGTAAGCGTTACACACAAAAAATTGAGTGGCACAACCTGAACCCCAGGCAGCATCTGGCCAGGCTGGGAAGGAAGTCACTTTCATTTTCAAAGTCGGTTGAACTGCATGACAAAGTCATCGGGTACTACATGACGATAAACCACTATCAATAAATTGGAGTCATTACCGTAAAGCCCTGCATTCGAACTAATGTCCACACAATCATCTATGACGACCCCAATTGAACACCGACATGTGCATAGTAGAAATTCCTGGCCATGTGATAGAAAGTAAAGTTTTATTAATCAGTAGAATATAATGTACTGGAACTCAGTCAGAGCCATCGTCTTTAAAATTAGCTTCATCAAAAAATAGGTGAAATATGATAAATAAACTAAAAGCAATTAAGATGAATTATGCAATAGCAAAAGAAAATGCAGTGATAAACAATGATGTTGTTGAATTGATCGATTTGTTCATTGAATTATTTGATTCTGCAAAAAACGTCCCTCATAGATTGGAAGATGATTTAAGGCAAGATCTTACTCCACCTATGGGTGGGACTGATAATGTTATAACAACAGCAGAAATACTAAAAGAAAACCTGCTGAAATGTGACAAGAATACTGTAGCTTCCAAAACCGGAGTGTGTGTATCAAGGGCGATTATTGCGTTAATCAATTCCAAATGCATTGAAGAAAATCAACTAAATAAAATAAATTGTAAATATATTGGATTTTTATCTAATCTAGAAATTAGCATAAGGTAGATAATACAAAATGTTATTAAGAGATATAAGTATCCGAAATATTGGGCCAATTGAAAGTTTAGATATTTCCTTGAAATTAAATGATAACCTTAACCCTAAACCAGCCATACTAGTAGGTAAAAATGGTGCAGGTAAAACATACACTATTTCATATATAGTGGATTCAATTTACGAAATAGCGAAAAAAAGCTTTAATGATATAGTTAGTAAGGCATCACCTTTTAATAATCCATTTTTCAGAATCCAATCAGGAAAAGATGTACGTATAGGTTCAGAAGAAGGGGGTGCTGTTTATATAAGATACACAGATAACCATTCAACTGCAGAGATTCACTACTTAGAAAAGATAGGGAATAATATAAGTGCAATGGAATTAATAGATTTATATGGGGGAAGAATAGGTAACAACCTAAAAGAAAATTCTCAAAAAGAAACCCACATGGAAAATACAACCTCTGAAGATTTTTTTAAGAGAATAGCTATCTACTTTCCGAGTTTTAGAAAAATAGCACCTCACTGGTTAAACTTAGGGGCTCAAATAGAAAATATATTTAGTACGGAAGCTAAATTTTCTGGGAAGTTAAATAAGGAAATAATGTGTTTCGACACATTTGGCAGAAATATTCAATGGATATTAGATGTCGTTCTAGACTCCTCTATATTACCAGCAGAGTTAGATCATATAAAAAACGATAAAGATAGAGAGAGGGAAATAAAAAACAAACATCTAATAAACAACTCTTACAGAAATATAAATAAAATATTTCAGATTATTCTGGAAGAGGAGGGTATTTATCTAAAGACAGGATGGAGAAATAACTCAGAATCAAGATTGTCTCTACATAAAAATGGGAAGGTATTCGTCCCAACGCTGGAGCAGCTATCTACTGGACAATTGGTTTTACTTAATTTATTCATAACTATAATTAGACATGCCGATTATAGCGATTTAAATAAAAGTATTAACCTTGGGTTAATAGAGGGGGTGGTGATAATCGATGAAATAGATATCCACCTTCACAGCAGGCACCAGAGCGAGATATTGCCAAACTTAATATCTCTCTTCCCTAAAGTCCAGTTTATTCTTACATCTCACTCACCATTATTTGTATTAGGTATGCAGCAAAAACTCGGTGACGATGCGATACAAATAATAGACTTGCCATCAGGAAATAATATAACCTCCGAAAGATTTAGTGAGTTTAGCGACTCGATGAGTGTTTATCAGAGAACACTGGAATTCGAAAAAACATTACATAAAAAAAGTAAAGAGCAATCAAAACCTTTAATTTTGGTTGAAGGGAAAACTGATATAAAATATTTGAAAAGATCTTTTGAAGTAAAAGGAAAAGAACACTGGCTATCCACGCTAGAAATTGATGAGATAGGCTTCACCAATGATAACGGAAGCGTTAAATTTGGTGGTGATAGCAACCTAACAAAAGGATTTGATTTTTTAAAGTATAACTCAAAATCAATAAACAGAAAAGTATTATTCCTTTACGATTGCGACACAAAAATAAAAGATGAAAATTTTGATGGTGTATATAGGAATAAAATTCCAGAAAACAAAGAAAACAAAAGAGTAAAAAAAGGGTCTGAAAACTTATTTAGAGAAGATTTGTTTATTGATGATTTTTACACAAAAAAGGAAGTGATTGACGATTACGGATCTACAAGTACAATACGTAATTTTTTAAAAGTTGAATTCTGTGAGGCGATAATTAAAAGTAATGATCATTCTATTTTTGATAAATATGAAGAGAATGTTTTTCCAATAATAGAGAGGTTCTTAAGTTAATGTTTAAAAAACAACCTTAAAAAATTGAATGAATAAGATGAATGCTAAAAGAAAAATCCATTCATCTTGTTTATATGAAATTTATTGGTAAACAGTATAGAACCGGTCACCACTTTTTTATACTCGCTACCAGTTATCCGAACACAAGTTTTCCCATCGCAAGTACTAAAATTGGGGCGAGGAGCCTTCTTCTCCCATTTTTTCGATAGTGCTACCAACTTATTTATTTAGTGTATGATGATCTTACCCAGCAATAGTGGACACGCGACTAAGTGAGTAAACTCTCAACCAGAGGTGACTCACATGACAAAATCAGCATCAACATCAATTACCAAAAAGACCCGGAAGAAGCATACGCCTGAATTCCGCAACGAAGCCCTGAAACTGGCCGAACGCATCGGTGTTGCCGCAGCCGCACGCGAACTCAGCCTGTATGAGTCGCAGCTCTACAACTGGCGTAGTAAACAGCAACAGAAGGCAACCTCCTCTGAACGTGAGAGTGAACAGGCCGCTGAGATTGTCCGCCTGAAACGCCAGCTGGCTGAACGGGACGAGGAGCTGGCTATCCTCCAAAAGGCCGCGACATACTTTGCGAAGCGCCTGAAATGAAGTATGTCTTTATCGAAAAACATCAGGCTGAATTCAGCATCAAGGCCATGTGCCGGGTGCTTCAGGTTGCCCGCAGCGGCTGGTATGCGTGGCGTCTGCGTTGTCAGCAAATAACGCCACGTCAGCAGTTCCGGCTCGCTTGTGATACTGCTGTCCGTAAGGCATTCACTGAAGCAAAACAGCGTTATGGTGCGCCTCGTCTCGCTGACGAACTGCCTGAGTACAACGTCAAAACGATTGCAGCCAGTCTGCGACGTCAGGGACTTCGTGCAAAGGCTGCCCGGAATTTCAGCCCGGTCAGCTACAGAGAACATGACCTTCCTGTGTCTGAAAATCTGCTGAAACAGGATTTTTACGCGAGTGGCCCGAATCAGAAGTGGGCAGGAGACATCACGTATCTTCGCACAGACGAGGGCTGGCTGTACCTCGCGGTGGTGATTGACCTGTGGTCGCGGTCAGTTATAGGCTGGTCAATGTCAGAGCGT
>NZ_JFJX01000003.1:0-730 GCF_000611875.2 Tatumella sp. UCD-D_suzukii | reverse complement strand
ATGACTTACGAGTCATGTTTAAGATATTGCTCTTTAACAATACGGAACAAGCTGAAAATTTGAAAACAATGAATAACGTTAAGTTATTCAGAGTCTCTCAAAAACTTTTACGATTCAGAGTCGTTGCAAGACGTCTGTGGGTTGTGAGGTTAAGCGAATAAGCGTACACGGTGGATGCCCTGGCAGTCAGAGGCGATGAAGGACGTGCTAATCTGCGATAAGCGTCGGTAAGGTGATATGAACCGTTACAGCCGACGATTTCCGAATGGGGAAAACCGGTGCACTCAGTGCATCATCGTTAACTGAATACATAGGTTAACGAGGCGAACCGGGGGAACTGAAACATCTAAGTACCCCGAGGAAAAGAAATCAACCGAGATTCCCCCAGTAGCGGCGAGCGAACGGGGAGGAGCCCGGAACCATCATCAGTGGGTGTGTTAATGGAAGCGTCTGGAAAGTCGCACGATACAGGGTGATAGTCCCGTACATGAAAATGCACACATTGTGAGTTCGAAGAGTAGGGCGGGACACGTGGTATCCTGTCTGAATATGGGGGGACCATCCTCCAAGGCTAAATACTCCTGACTGACCGATAGTGAACCAGTACCGTGAGGGAAAGGCGAAAAGAACCCCGGCGAGGGGAGTGAAAAGAACCTGAAACCGTGTACGTACAAGCAGTGGGAGCACCTTTTAGGGTGTGACTGCGTACCTTTTGTATAATGGGTCAGCG
>NZ_JFJX01000002.1:0-598 GCF_000611875.2 Tatumella sp. UCD-D_suzukii | reverse complement strand
AGATTCTCATGGCGGTGCTTGGGAATCATTTTTAAATGAAGGCGCTCTAAGGCCGTCTATTCCTACTGGTCATGGCTGTAGTAATTTTGTTATGTTTTCTGGTTCTGTTTATCAAATTGAGATAGGTTGCGATAAATTAGGCGATATAAAATCAATGCTTTCTTGGGTTATGTATTGTCTTACATTTTGGTATGTATTCACTTCTATTACATCTTTACTAAGGAAGGGTGAGCAATAATGCCAGCTTTATTAGGTATCCCGGCTTTCTTCCGGTTTTTAATAGGTCTTGTTCCTCTTTTTATTGGCTATGTTGCAAGTTTCATAGCTCGTCTTGCTACTAGCACTGGATTATTAGCGACTGCTCTTGTTGGCGCAATTATGGTTGTTCTTTTGCTTGGCTTGCAATGGCTTGGTTCTGTTGTTTACGGTGCCATGCCTCAGGACTTCTCTAATTTAATGTCTTCTGTATTACCTGATGGAACTACCGAATGTATTACTGTGATTATGTCAATGAAAATTGCTGTTATGGTTTTTGATTTAAAAGATAGGTTTATTTCTATGGCTAATAAGGTGCTTTAATATGGCTGTGCATGTGGTG